>JAKQQL010000149.1:0-57776 GCA_029564175.1 Candidatus Cloacimonadota bacterium | reverse complement strand
GAAGTTGCTGGTCATTCAGTGGGAGATCTGGTTCATGAAATTAATGGTATCGTCTCTGCCATTGAAGAGATGAATGCCACTTTGACAGAAATCTCCAAAAATACCCAGCATGCTTCTGACATTTCCATGAAAGCGGCAAATGAAGCAGAAAATGCCAATAAAGTTATGGCTGAAATGCAGAAAACATCTAATGAAATTGGCAAAATTGTTAAACTGATCAATGATATTGCCGATCAGACGAATATGCTGGCGCTAAATGCAACGATTGAAGCGGCAAGTGCCGGTGACGCAGGCAAGGGTTTTGCTGTTGTGGCAAATGAAGTCAAATCACTGGCTAAACAAACCGCAGAAGCAACCTCCAAGATTGCCGGACAAATCGATGAAGTCCAAAAATCAGTAGGCAATTCCTCACACAGTATCTCGACTATTACAGATATCATCAATCAGTTAAATCAAATCAATACTGTGATTGCTTCCAGTATCGAAGAACAAAACATTACAACCAGTGAGATCGCACACTCTTCCGGCAGAATGGCAGGAGCTGCAACGGATGTCCAGTCACAGATTAGCAAAGTCGTGGATTATGCAGGCCGTATCTCTAAAAATGCAAACGAAGCCAATAAGGCAGTTACTCAAATATCCCAAAATGCTGTAGAATCTGCATCTGCATCTAATGAGATTGCCAATAACAGTGAACAAGCCAATATTGGTGTTCAGGAAATTACCAGAAATACTGTGGAAATCAGTCAGGGGATTCAGGAAGTCAGCAGAAATATTTCTGAAATGCTGATGAGCATTGAAATGACAGCCAAAAATGCAACAGAAACTCAAAAGTCATCTGAAGATTTAGCAGATCTGGCTGTAGAATTGAAAAAGGAAGTTGATCAGTTTAAACTATAAAACATAGAAATAAAGGGGCTTATATGAAATTTAAAGAATACTACTCACAAAAATTGAGCAGACAATTCTTAATACCGGTTATCACCTTTTTGGTGCTTGTATTTGTTATTCTGATTGTTGTATCGGCTGAATATGCCAAAAGTAAAGTGTATCAGTCAGAGACAGAATCTGCACTGGAAAGAACTAAAGAAGTAAAAGAAACCATCATTCAATTAATCGAACAAACCCAGATATTAGCAGGTATAGCTTCAGAAGATATTCATGTTCAGAATGGATACAAATCAGGGAATAAAAATGAGCATCAAAAATTCATCAATAGTCAGATGAATTTAGAAGACTTTTATGAAGCTATTTTCTTAACAGATTCTCAAGGCAGATTGATTGCTCATCCCAATGAAAGTGCAATCGGACTGGATGTAAGCTCCTATAAGGCATGAAAAGCCATTGCTGAAGACAATCAAGAAAGCTATATCGATAAAATTCCGATCATCTCTCCTGTTAGTAAAAAACCGATTATCGTTATCAGTCATAAGATTACTGACGAAAATGATCAATTTTTGGGAATTATTGGTTATACCATTAATTTAAGTAATTTTGCTGAAACATTCATCAATCATTATAAAATTGCCCAGAATGGTTATTTTTATATTATTGATTCTGAAACAAGTCTGATTATGCATCCACGTGAAGAATTGATATTAAATGACAAATATAAAAACCTTGAATGGCACACAAAAGCGCTCAGTTCCAAAGAGGATTTTGGTGTTGTAAAATATGTGTTTGAAGGAGATAACAAAACACTCTCATTTGCCAAAATTAAAGGGCTTGATTGGTACTTAATGGCCTCTATGTTTGACAAAGACCTGGCAAAAGTCGGTACGGGTATTGGTAATATCATCCTCATCATTTCAATTGTGATTATGTTACTATTAGCATTGATGATCAGTTATCTGCTCAATCAAAAAATTAGTACTCCAATTAAACGGGTACTGGTAGGACTTGACCTGATTGCAAATAATGATTTTACCTTAAAAGCAAAGGATGACCTGATCAACAGACAAGATGAAATCGGGTTATTGGCTAATGCTTATGAAAAAACCAGAATCCAAGTAGCATCAGCCTTGAAAAATGTCATCGAAGGGATAAAAACGCTCAATGATAAGAGTAAAATGCTGGAAAAAACAGCCGATAACCTTGTTCATAACTCCATGGAGATGAATTCTCAGTCTCAGATGGTTTCTGCTTCCTCAGAACAGATCAGCTCAAATGCGAATGTCATTGCCTCCTCTGCCGAAGAAGCAAGTGTCTCAGTTTCAACTGTGGCTGCTACTACCGAACAGCTCTCATCCAATATAAACCAGGTAGCTTCTGCTGCTGAACAAACCAGTGCAAGCGTGAATTCAACAGTAAATGAAATCAATAATCTCAGTAACAATATCGGACAGGCGGGCAAATCTGTTTCAGAGCTGGTTGGAGAGATCAACGGCATCGTTTCAGCAATTGAAGAAATGAATGCGACTATTTCCGAAATTGCCAAGAATACCCAGAATGCTTCCGACATATCTATCAAAGCATCAAAAGAAGCAGAAATGGCAAATAGAGTGATGACAGAAATGCAAAAAACTTCCAATGAAATTGGTAAAATTGTTAAACTGATCAATGATATTGCCGATCAGACTAATATGCTGGCGCTCAATGCTACCATTGAAGCAGCCAGTGCCGGAGATGCAGGTAAAGGTTTTGCTGTGGTAGCCAACGAAGTCAAATCTCTGGCAAAACAAACCGCTGAAGCAACAGCCAATATTGCAACTCAGATTGATGATGTCCAAAAATCAGTGAAAAACAGTACGGCCAGTTTAGCCAATATCACCGGAATAATTGATAAGTTAAATGAAATCAATACCGTGATTGCTTCCAGTATTGAAGAGCAGAACATTACGACTCGTGAAATTGCCCACTCTTCGGGCAGAATGGGTTCGACCGCAAACGATGTTCTCTCTCAGATTTCAACAGTGGTTGATTATTCCCAAAAAATTACCAATAATGCCAATGAAGCAACCATCGCAGTCAATGAGATTTCCAAAAACTCAACCGAATCAGCTAAGGCATCAAGCGAAATCGCCAATAACAGCGAACAGGCAAACATAGGCGTTCAGGAAATTACTAAGAATACGGTAGAAGTCAGTCAGGGTATTCAGGAAGTAGCTCGCAATATCGCTCAAATGCTGATTAGTATAGAACAAACGGCTAAAGATGCCGAAAATACGGAAAAAGCATCGGTTGATCTGTCTAATTTGGCAGAAGAATTAACCCGAATGGTAGAACAATTTAAGATATAAAAACCATTAATCAAAAAAAGGTCAGCACGAAAGCTGACCTTTTTTTCTATTCGACAGATAACATATTCATTCACTGATCCGTACTGCGAGCATTCTGCTTGTAGTACGGGCAGAATGGCTACAAGCGCGACGCTTGTAGCACGAATTAAGCATGTTTTAACCTACTTTTTCTACCTTGATATGACGTGCAATATCTTTAGAGATAATATATCTTGAGTCAGAAACTGCAATAATCATATTTCTCTGAAAACAATGATTTCTGATAACTGTGATAATATTACCATTGAACAGACCCAATTCAAATGATTTTTGATGGGGATTACTGATGATTTTATATTGTTTGTCTTCAAGAGCTGATTCAAGACTGCTATCATGATTTTTCTTCATCGGGCAGGCTTTACAAGTACTTCTGTTTCTATTCTTAAACCACATATATTCCTCTTTTGTATTCTGTTCTACAAGCATGATGGATATCAAAAATGAATCTGCCTGCTTGCAGAAATAGTTTATTTTGCATATAACCTGATTATACCTATCAAGCCCAAAAACATGAGCGGAGGTAAAACAATCATCCATGAAATCCCTTGTGATATCTGACTTAACTGGTAATAAAAACTAGCCACTATCCAGGCTAAAAGCGTCAAGTATGTTAACTGAAACAACGCCAGCTTGGTTCCTGCTTCTTTTTTGGCAGCAACGACACTAGCAAGGCAAGGGGCATAAATCATAATAAATAAGAGATAAGCAATAACCTGATGAATAGAAGAAAAACGTTTTTCTAAATAATGAGATGCATATTCTTCTTCCGTGTAAACGTCTTTTTCAAAAGGTTTAACAAACTGATGAACAGCATTTGCAAATTCGGATTTAAAGTCAGTAACTGAAGCAGAAAAGACTCCACCTAAACTAAAAGAATCTTCAACTTGTTGGTTTTGATCATCAGAAGAGTCGTTTAAACTTAATGCCTCCAGCGTTCCAACAATGGCTTCTTTTGCAAAGAATCCGGTAAATAATGCAAGTGTTGCATGCCAGTTTTCCTTTTCAATTCCCATGGGCTTAAAAAGGGGAGTTAACGCTTTACCACTCAAGGTTAACAGGGTATCATCTTTATTCTCTTTTTGATTATGATACACAGGAACAGAATTGATCAGCGTCATAATAATCATGACAAAAAGAATCGTCTGCCCTGCTTTTAATATAAACGATTTCAGTTTAAACCAGGTGTGCGTAAAGATACCATTCAGTGTTGGCAGGTGATATGAAGGCAATTCCATGACAAACTCACCTGTATGCCCTACAAAAAGTAACTTTTTAAAAAGAACGGCACTCAGGAAAGCAAAGGCAATACCTGCCAGATAAATCATGAAAATTGCAATCCCTGCATTCTGTTTAAAGAAAACCAACGCAAACATCGAATAAACAGGAATTTTTGCACCACACTGGATAAAAGGGACAAGCAAAATTGTCATCAAGCGATCTCTTTTTGAATCAATAGTTCTGGTTGCCAGAATCGCCGGAACAGTACAACCAAAACCGACAATCATCGGTATAACCGCTTTACCAGAAAGCCCCAGAAAACGCATGATTCTATCCATCACAAAAGCCGCTCGTGCCATATAGCCTGAATCTTCCAATATTGACAGACACAGAAATATAAAGAAAATTGGCGGTATAAAAGTGGAAACAGTCTGAATGCCTCCTCCAACCCCATCAGCAATCAAAATGATAAGAAATTCTGAGAAATTCATACTCGTCATTAACTGCCTTAAACCATCGACCAACAGTTTACCAAAAAAGGTATCCAAAAAAGAAATAAAGGGTTGACTGAAAGTCATAGAAATACTAAAAACCAGATACATAATCAAGACAAATACTGGTAAGCCAAAAATATTGTTTAAAAATACCTGATCCAAAATATCTGAGGTTTTTCGCTGGCTGGATTGTTTTCTTTTGATGACGTTTTTACATAAACCGTGAATGTAACCATAAATCCCGTCAGCGATGAGTAATTCAGCCTTCATACGGGTGTGTTTTAGGATTTTTTCTCTTTCCCTGTTAACGATTTTTATAAAATCAGGATTGATTTCTTTGCTGATTAATTCATCCTGTTCGAGCAATCTCAGCAGAAAATACTGCTTTTCAATTTTATCATAATAAATACAGGCATCCTGATTTAAATCTTTCTCTGATTTCTGAATATAAAGCCAGGAATTAATATTCTCTTCACCCGCTTTAAGCAGATAGTCATTAAGATGGCTGATACTCTGATAAATAACTTCGTCGTAAGAAATTTTGGCATTTGAAATATAAGCTTTAAAAGAAGACTGTTGAATCAACATTTCCTTCAAAGCAGACAGACCTTCTTTTTTTGCAGCAGAAATAGGTATCACCGGACAATTTAACATGGATCTCATCTTATCATAGTCAATACGCATATTCATCTTTTCCAGTAAATCAATCATATTTAGGGCAATCACAATTGGCTTACGGTATTGAATAATCTGCATTGTCAGATAAAGATTTCTTTCCAGATTCCCTGCATCTACAATATTTAGAATCAAGTCTGGATCGTCATTCACAATGAAGTTACGTGCTATTTTCTCATCAAGAGAGTATGAATTGAGTGAATAAATACCAGGCAAATCAATGATTTCCAGTTCATAATCACGATATTTTAAAATGCCACTCTTCTTTTCTACTGTGACGCCAGGCCAATTACCTACATATTGAGAAGATCCGGTCAAGGCATTAAACAAAGTTGTTTTGCCACAGTTTGGATTACCAATCAATGCGATTTTTAATTTATTTTTTACAGTCATTACAAATCCCTTTTATAGTTAAAACGTAATCCTGAAATTCACAAGCATTCTTTTTACACGTTTCCCGAATTAATTCTAGAAGCGCTTGAGACTCTTCTTCTTCCAATATTTTATGACATACTGTGCAAAGAATATGAAAGTGTTTCGGATGCCCGATGATATGTTCATAGCATTCTTTTTCTTTAGTCTTTTCTGAGTTTCTGATCAAACCTGCTTCTATCAATAAAGGTAAAGTGCGATAAACTGTCGATCTGGAAACATCCGAATGTGCTATCTGAACATGAGCTAACAAAGCTTCTGCATCAAAATGAGTGTGCATGGCAAAAGCAGATTCCAGAATATTCCGCCTTTGAGTAGTTAACTTTAAGCCCTGAGTTTTCAGGTAATCTTCAAATATCTTTTCATGATCTTCCATCTGTTCCTCATTTATCACGAATCTCTTTTACTGAGATTGAGATTCATTCTCAACACAATATTTAAAAAGCAGCATTTCGTCAAGTATTTTTAAATATACGCATTTTTTTCTTGACTTTCCACCTGTTTTACCATATTCTTACTTTGATAAAGAGGTCTAATGAAAGAAAATATGAATCAGGATATTGAAGATACTATTCCAGAAAAGCTCATCGGAGAATTACTTGATCAAACAAATGACATATTTTTTATATGCAATCAAAATGGTCATTTATTCGCGATGAATAAGACTTTTGCTAATTTTATCGGTTATGAACCGTCTTTGCTTAGCTATGAATTAATTTGGAAACACTTCTTACCAGATGACGTAAAAACGGTAAGTGATATTTTTTCAAGTCAGACATCTGGCTGCTTACAGGCGACCTGCATATCTGCTGCAGGCAATACCTGTTTATTTGATTTTTCCTATAAATACAAAAATGAACAATATTGGGTTATCGGTAAAAATCAGACCTCTATCCTCAAAATTGAGCATCAGTATAATATTTTAAAAGAAAAACTGGAAGAAGTCAACAGAATAGCACTACTAGGAGCATGGGAATATGATACAAAAAGTCATGAATTAGTATGGTCAGATATTATTTATGAGATTTTTGAATATCCAATTGATTCAAAGCTGGCTATAGAGATCTACGATCAGTTTATAATTCATAAAAAAGATAATACTGAACTGATGAAGTTGAGCAACAAAGCGCTTTTATCCGGGATTGGATTCGAATATAACTGTGAAATCATGAGTTTGAATAAGAAAAAAAAGTGGATAAAAATAGTCTGTAAAACTAAAATTCTCAATGGAGAGTGTGTCAGACTTTACGGATTTATTCAAGATATCAGCCAACAAAAAGCGTTTGAGAAATCTCTGCTTGAAGCAGAACTGAGATGGCAATTTGCTTTAGAAAGTTCAGGAGACGGTATTTGGGACTGGGATGCAAGCAACAATAAAGTATTCTTTTCCAAACAATGGCTCAATATGCTAGGTTATAGTCAAGACAATACATGGCAAAGTCTTGAAGACTGGGATAGACTGGTTCATCCGGATGATAAAGAAAAATTGTATCAGGATCTGTTTTTGCATTTTGATGGCAAGACAGATATTTATATTAACGAGCACAGGCTTTTGTGTAAAGATGGAAGTTATAAATGGATTTTAGACAGAGGCAAAGTCATCAGCAGAGATGCTAACAACCGACCACTGAGGGTCATTGGTACTCATTCAGATATTTCAGATAGAGTGGCAAAAGACTTACTTCTC
Source organism: Candidatus Cloacimonadota bacterium (assembly GCA_029564175.1). GTDB lineage: Bacteria > Cloacimonadota > Cloacimonadia > Cloacimonadales > WRIO01 > JAGOCT01. Next base: position 49,992 of record JAKQQL010000149.1, on the reverse strand, counting down.
AAAGAAAGTGAAGAAAGATTTCGAACTCTGTTTGAGAGTATTACAGAAGGAGTAGCGCTTCATGAGCTGATTTTTAATGATAAGAGAGAAATCATTGATTATCGGATTATCAACGTAAATCATGGATATGAAAGACATGTATCAATAAACAGAGATGCCGTTATTGGCAAAAAATCTACCGATGTCTATAAAACAAAGAAAGCCCCTTATCTGGAAGAATTTTCACGAGTAGCCGTTACGGGTGAGCCTTACCATTTTGAAGCGTGGTTTGAGCCACTTCAAAAGTATTTTATGATTTCTGTTGTCAGCCCAAAACTTTATCAGTTTGCAACCGTTTTTGAAGACATTACCGCCAGAAAAGAAGAAGAAATTCAACTAAAAGAAATGAATAAACAGCTGGAAGAAGCAACCATGCGTGCAAACAATCTGGCTGCTGAAGCAGAATTCGCCAATTCAGTTAAAAGTCAGTTTCTGGCTAACATGAGCCATGAAATCCGCACCCCAATGAATGCTATCATTGGCATGTCACATCTGGCTATGGACTATGCAGAAAACGAAAAGGTAAAAAATTATATCATGAAAATACAGGATGCCTCACAAAATCTGCTTAGCATCATCACAGATATTCTTGATTTTTCAAAAATAGAATCAGGTAAACTGGATATTGAAGATAAGGCCTTTTATCTAAAACCCATGTTGAATCAGGTGTATGACATGTTTATTGTTTTAGCACAAAAAAAGGGTATCGGCCTCAAAATGCAGCTATCAGACACGCTGCCCGTATTTATAAGTGGAGATTCTCTCCGAATCAGTCAGATTTTAATAAACTTGCTGAGTAACGCTGTCAAGTTTACAGAAAACGGATTGGTAACTCTCTCAGTCACTGAAAATTGTGTTTCATCTGATACGGTTAAAATCCTTTTTTCTGTAGCAGATACAGGTATCGGAATATCAAAACAAAAATTAGATCAGTTATTTATGCCTTTTATACAAGGAGATATATCAACCACAAGAAAATATGGAGGGACAGGTCTGGGACTGTCAATCAGTAAAAGACTGGTTGAGTTGATGAAAGGAAAGCTTGAAGTCAATAGTAAACCAGATCAAGGATCTGTTTTTTCATTTTCTATTGAATTTAAAACAAAAAAAGATTTTATCTCACTTAATACCCTGCTTGGCAAACAATCTTTAGCGATTTATCTTGTTGGGCATATCAATTTATCTTTTAATTATACACAAAATGAAACCACAATGAGCCATATTCACATCCATCAATTCACTGATTTTCAAGATTTCCTGCAATATGCTGATTTAAATCAAAACATCGTTAATGATTATTCTGTTCTCCTAAGTAACTTAATGATTCCTTATATTGACAAAGAAAATGGTCTCTTCCACTACAACAATATCAAAATGCCTTTTATAAAAGTACTGGACTCAGCCAATAAAGAATTAAATCTTTTAAAAACTTATATTTATGAAGAGAGAATACTCATGTTGGAGTCACCTCTACAAGAAAAAGATTTGTTTGATTTATTGTTAAAAAGTATCGATCAACCACTTTTTAAGAGAGAAACGACTTTCGTTAAACCTCAAATTGATGATTCGCTCACAAACAAAAGTATTTTACTGGTAGAAGACAATCTGGTCAACCAGGAGATAGCAATAGAATTACTAAAAAAATATAATTTCAAGATTTACTGTGCAAAAACCGGCAAAGAAATGAAAGATTTAGCCAAAAGACATCGTTTTGATCTAGTTTTAATGGATCTTGAGTTACCTGATGCAGATGGATTTAGTTTATCTGAATATCTCAAAAATCAAGAAAGACACAAACAGGTACCCATCATTGCCATGACAGCCCATGTCCTTCAGGATATCAAAAAAAAATGTTACGATTCAGGTATGATTGATATTATTTGCAAACCATTTGATCTAAACGATTTTTATGAAAAAGTGATAAAAAATCTTTCGCTCTCATCTTTTCAGACTGACAATAAGGATAAATCAGTCAATCAAACAGAGAATTTCCCTGATTCAATGCCTGAGATAGATATAAAATCAGCTTTAAATAGAGTAAACTTAAATATTCCTCTTTATCTGTCTATCTTAAAATCCTTCTTAGAACAGGCTGATGAATCCGCAGAAATCATTCTTGAAAAAAAAGAAATTCCTGACAGTGAAAACAAAAAATTCCATCTTCATGCCCTAAAAGGTTCATGTGCCAATATCGGAGCATCTAATTTAGCATCAGTCTGTCAGTCTTGGGAAAATGCAATACGTTCAGGAGAAGAAGACAGCATTCTATATTTAAGATTTAAAGACAGTTATAGCAGGTTAAAACAAAATATCAATTCCCTTTTATCTCTTCCGAAAAAAGAACCAGATGATTTCCAAGTATCAAAAGACTCTGTTCCGACAGATATATCAGACAATAAAGCAATCATAACTGAAGAATCTCAAGATTTTTTAGAGTTGAAATTTCTACTCGTAGAGCTAAAAACATTAATTGATAATGACAGTTTTGTGGATGATAGTTTGCTTCAAAATATATCGAAAATAGGGAGTGATAAGCCTGATATTTCTGAGATTATCAAAACATTAAATGACAAAGTAAACCAATTCGATTATCAGACTGCGAATAGTCTTGTCAATCAAATCTTTGACCTAATCAAGGAGAAAGAATGAACAAAGAAAACCAATTTACAATTCTGATTGTAGATGATATCAGAACCAATATCGTACTTCTGGCTGAATTGCTAAAAAATGATTATCAGATAAAAGTGGCAAATAATGGAAAATCTGCTCTTAGAATCGCTCATGAAGAGCCAAAACCTGACCTGATTGTTTTAGATATAATGATGCCAGAAATGGATGGTTATGAAGTATGCAGAATTCTTAAAAATGATAAAGAAACAATGGATATTCCTGTCATCTTTATTACTGCGATGAACGATGAGAAAAATGAAGAACTTGGGCTTGAACTGGGTGCAGTAGATTACATTACCAAACCATTTGTACCCGGTCTGGTAAAAATTAGAGTAAAACAACAACTGGAAAGAAAAATAGCATACGAAAAACTGGCGCATTCACTCAATGAAACCCAAAAAGCATACGAACTATTGAAAACGGCTCAGAACAAACTCATCCAGCTCGAACAAAAAAATGCTGTTCTGGCAATGGCTGTTACTGCAAATCACGAAATTAATCAGCCACTAATGGTTCTTTCCGGCACTCTGGATGTATTAAAGATAAAAATAGATAATTCAGAACTAGATAAATATTTTGAAAAAGCGGATATAGCTATACAGAAGATTGAATCGATTCTTTCAAAATTCAGTCATATTGACCAGGTTCAGTTTAAAACATATCTGGATGATGTCAGCATGCTTGATATCAGTAAAAAAAATATTGAATAATAGCGGAGATTTTACCTCCGCTATTTTCATATATTGTTAATCAAGCGACAAAAACAAGTGATCAGCAAAACTGATTAAACAATGCGAATATAAGCCATATCACTTAATTGGTACTAAAATATCCATTTCTGAATCATCCTGACCATATTTAAAACGTTCATCATAGATTTCAATCTGATCTCTTTTATCCATTTCATACGTTGTTTCTTTTGCCCATACACCAAAGATATAGCCATAAGTCTTATCAAGTGTATCGAGTGATCCCTTGTGAGTAAAACAAGCATATCTTCCTTTTGGCACATTGTAAGTCTGCATTGAATCAGGAATATGATCAAATGTCGTTACTTCATGGCAAGCGATATACTCAAATGGTGTGTCTTCAGTACATACATCCATATCAGTATAAACGCAGATTCCCATACAAGGTCCCTCCACTTTATCAGGGATAGCGTCATAAATTTTGTTGTACTCACCCCATAATGCAGGGATTGTGTTTTCTTTCATCGTAGAGGTACATTTTAAACCAGCTACTTTCATTTCTTTCATTTCAATAATCTTGCATTCCATTTTGCACGTTTCCTTTCCCTTGTCTTCTTTAATTTGTTTTAAAAAAACCTGAATATCAGCCTGCTTTAGCGCTTTGAATAAAGATATTCCCTCTTTACTTTTTCTCAATGATCCTGGAGTAATCTGATACTCCTTTCTGAATGCTCTGATAAACGCTTCAAAAGATTCAAACTGATATCGCCCTGCAATCTCCCTTAACGGCGTCTGGGTAAAAATTATCTCTTTGCCGGCATTGGATAGTCTTCTACGCCTGATGTACTCCTTAAGGGTATAACCGGTAAATGAAGAAAATATCCGATGGAAATGAAAACAAGATAGATTAACTTCATCTGCCACATCTTCCAGAGAAATGCGATTACATAAATTTGCTTCTATGTAAACTAGCACTTTGTCTATCAATCTTGTATAATCCATATCCAACCCCTTAATCTTCATTGACTTTTCTTGCTATAACATGGGACTAAAAAAACGTCAAGACTTTTTTTGCAATTCTGCAATTTATTTTTTTGTCATACAAGAAATCAGCTGAAATGCAATACATTAGACTATACAAAATCATATATTTCAGAATAGCTTAAACGACTTAAAACCTCGTCAGTACAACCTCGACTCAATGCCATATAGGATTTTTGAGCAATTTCTCTGAAATCTTCTGTCAAATAGCCTAATTTCACAATAATCAAATCTTTATTCAAATAATCAATACAAAGTGCTTTAAACATTTCTGCATTTGTAAATCCAATATGTTTTGATGTAATAATTAAGTCGAACTCATTTGTTTTAAACAGGATCAAAGTTGCACGAAACAACCCAAAATCTTTCACAATACCAATAGCACTACCTGTCAATTCTACAGGCTGGCAATACATCTGATCATAAACACCACCTATTTTAAGTGTTATTTCCTGATTCATTTTGTTTTCACAAGTGCTTACTGCAACAGGATCAAATATTCCAGCTACCAATATCTTTTTCCCATTTGTTTTATCTTTCAGATCGCAACTCAAAAGCCGTAAGAATTCAGTATTATCCCCCGTTGAGCCAGCAGTTGGATTATCACCGGAATCTGATATAAACACAGGTCTGACAATATCATTTAGAGCAACTGTCAAGGCTTCTGCAGGTGATAATGATGGCATAGAAAATGAAAACATGGATTGAGATTGTTTAAACTGATCAGCTAAAGCCATAGCCAGTGTGTTTGCTTTTGAATAATTATCTTTCGTTACGACCACAGCAGTAACTCCATTCTCTTCTGTATCAGCCCATGGGAATCCAAGACAATAGGAAGCAGAGATGACTTCCGGTTCTTTTTCAAGTCTTTTTAGTTCGTTTATCAGTGATTTCATCGGCTCGCAATCCGTTTCTGATTTTTCACCGGCAATAAGGCATTTCACTTTCGCATAAGCCGTACTTAGTTTTACCTGATTAGACAGTGAATAATCTGCCATTTCGGCAGCCTTAAAACCAGTTTCCCACGCATCAATATGGGGTGCCGTTTTAAATGCGACATACGCATCAGCATGAGTCATCATTGCCTGAGTAATAGTGGCATGCATATCAAGGGCACAAAATACAGGTATATGCGGATAACGCTTTTTGATCTCAAGCAATAAATCAGTTTCAGCAGAACCAATATCTTTAACTCTCATCGACCCATGCAATGCCAGTACAAAAGCGTCAACAACTGGATTCTCAGCCAGATAATCAAAAAAACATTTCTTTAGTTTCATATAGAAATCTTTATCAATCTCTCCATTCGGAACAGCCTTGGCAAAAATGAGCGGAATGAGCTGATATGCTTCTTTATCTTCAAAATAGTCAATAATCCCTTTAGCAATCAAATATGCATTTTTATTAGCATAGATATCCTCTTTTTCAAATACAATAAAGTCTTCTGGCCCGGTAATAATCGGATTAAAGGTATTGGATTCGTGAAAGAACCCACCGATTGCTATTTTCATCGTTTTTTCCTTTCGCAAATTGCTTTCACTTTTTCAATATCGGTTCGATTCACAGAAAACTCACTTAACTGAAGTTTACCACCCATTGCAATATTCTCTTTTCTGTAGGTCATTTTTCCTTCATATTGACTATTTGCAGTCATGTGAAATTCGGAGGTGCCTGTTCTTTCCTGTATTACTAATATGTTCTCTGAATTGATTCCAGCACCAGGCATAATAAGTATTCTTCCATTTGCCTGTAAATTCAAAAGATTTAAAAGTTCCGCCCCTTCTAAGGCAGTCTGTTTTAAACCTGAACTTAACAAACGGTCTGCACCAGAGGCAATAATATCTTCTAAAGACTGAAATGGGTTAAAACACATATCAAAAGCCCTATGAAAAGTAACTTTCAGTGGCCTTGACAAATCAGTAAGTATTTTTGTTCTTTTTGTATCAATACTGCCGTCAGGATTTAATATGCCAAAAACAAGTCCATCTATCCCAGTCTCTTTCAATAATTCAATATCCAGCTTCATCTGCTCAAATTCTAAATCAGAATAACAAAAGTCTCCCCCACGTGGTCTAATCATCACATAAAGTTCAATATCAAGATATTTTCTGGCTAAGACAACTGTTCCATACGAAGGTGTGATACCACCTTCAAACATATTGGCACATAACTCAACTCTGTCAGCGCCACCCTTTTGAGCATTGATTGCTGACTCAACAGAATCTGCACAAATCTCCAGTATAAATGCTGAATTCATTTCTCATTCTCCTTATTCACAGGATCATATTGCATTATTCTGCTCTATCAAAATTAGTCAAGTTCATTGTATCAATTTCTTTTTTTTAAAAATAGCAATTAAACCTTGACGACTTGTAATAAATAGCTTAAAGTTAACTAAAATAATAGAAGGGATTCAAATGAAAAAAAACAGTATTAGAAAGAAAGTCATCCTGACCTTCAGTATTTTTGTCATCATTTTATTGATTTTGATAGCAAGTGGTTCATATCTTTTTTTTAGAGAATCAATCAAAAACCAAATTGAAAATCAGCAGTTTAGTATGCTCACTACGCTTGCTGAAGGATTAGATAACAACATAAATTTATCACAAAGAGCACTCACTTCTGTAGCGAATGTAGCCCCCAAAGAGGCAGTTTATAATCAACAGTTGGCTCAAAAATGGCTGTTAGACCGAACTGGCATCAAGAATATATTTAATCAGAATCTGCTCATTTTTGATGATAAGGGAATTTTAATCGCTTCAGTTCCAATAAATGATTCGATGTATGGCAAATCATTTGCTCACAGAGCCTATTTTCAACAAGCACTTAAACTTCAAAAACCTTGTGTTTCAGAGCCATTTTTATCCATTGGCAATAATCCGCTAATCGCTGTTACATCTCCTTTATATACTAAAACTGGAGAGATTACCGGTTATATGACTGGCACTATCAATTTAAACCTAAAAGAGGGATTTTTTTATGCATTAAGCAATACCAAAATCGGTAAAGGCGGATATCTTTATCTCTTTAATACTGAGGGTACAATCATTATGCATCCGGATTCTACCCTTATCTTAAAAAAACCAGAGAATATGGGCCAATTATCAATTTATAAAGGGGCATTATCAGATTTTGAAGGGTCAGTTGAAACTCAAAATTCAGCAGGAAAACGATTTATCACAACTTATAAAAAGCTGGAATCAACTAACTGGATTTTAGCAGCAAACTATCCTTTAGAGGAAGCTTTTGAGCCTATCATCCTCTTCAGAAATGTTTATTTTCTATTAATGTGCCTGCTTTTACTCGCTGCAGTTATCATTGCATGGGTATTGAGCATCCAGTTAAGTAAGCCTTTAACGGACTTTACGAATCAGATTAAAAATATTGATTTAAACAATCATACTAAAAAATATAGTATAAAATTTAACAGATACGATGAAACAGGCATTTTGGGACATGCCTTTAATCAGTTACTGGACCAAATTCAACACAATATGAAAGCGTTAATTTCAAGCAATCAAAATCTTGAAGATCTCACTTTAAAAGCCAATCAACTAAGAGAAACAGCTGAAATGGCGACTGCATCGAAGTCATTCTTTCTGGCTAATATGAGTCACGAAATCAGAACTCCCTTGAACAGTATTATCGGCTTCACAAAGTTACTAACCCAGTCTAATCTCAATCCGACTCAACTACAGTATGCCAACAACGTCAGTCAATCTGGTGAAGCTTTATTAAACATTATCAACAATATTCTTGACTTTTCAAAAATAGAGGCAGGAAAGTTAGAATTAGAAAAGATTGAAACGGACATATATGATTTATTATTAAAGACTTGCAACATCGTAAAGTACCAGGCTGAAAAGAAAAACTTAGAACTGATTTTGAATATTGAGACTAATACACCTCAGTATGCATTGCTTGATCCTACCCGTTTACAGCAAATTTTGGTCAACTTGCTTAACAATGCGATTAAGTTTACACAGTCAGGAGAAATAGAGCTGATTCTGTCTTTTACGCCATCTGAGGGAGAAAAAGGTGTTTTTAATTTTACGGTTAAAGATCCAGGCATAGGTATGACCAAAGAGCAAACAGAACAGCTGTTTACACCATTTTATCAGGCAGACACATCTACTAGCAGACGATATGGAGGTACAGGGCTTGGTCTGGTCATATCCAATTTGCTGGCAAAAAATATGGGTTCAGAAATAAAAGTAGAAAGTGAGTCAGGAAAGGGAAGCGCTTTCTCATTTTCTGTTGATACAGAATATAAATCCTGCGATCTCAAAAAGCCTCATGCAATAAAGTACAAAAGAGCACTACTGGTTGATGATAATCAAAAATCTCTCCATCTGATCAAGCAATATCTTGAATTCTATATACCCGAAGTTTTCACTTGTAATGATGCATTATCCGCAATCAGTCTGATGCAGGAACAGGCATTTGACATCGCATTAATTGACTACCAAATGCCAAACATTGATGGATTAGATTTAGTAAAAATGATTCGTAATGATTTTCTAATCAGTGCAACGCAAATGCCGGTCATTTTAATGAGTGGATCTCTCGACACTTTTAAAATTAAAGAAAACCCTCTGATTGCTGAAATCGCATTTAATCTGATAAAACCGATCCACCAAATAAAAATCCGTGATTGTCTGAAGATGGACTTCCAGTCTTCTAATGACAAACAGAATGTTCAAAAACCAATTGGTATCGATAACCGTTTCTTAAAAATTATGGTTGCCGAAGATACCCGTTTAAGCATGACACTTATCTGTACATTTATCAAAAATGCCATGCCAAATGCAGTCATAACAGAAGCGATAAACGGGCTTGAAGCCGTTAATCATATGAAAGAAAAATCCTTCGATATTGTTATCATGGATGTCCAGATGCCTTTAATGGACGGACTCCAGGCTACACGTGAAATCAGAATGGCTGAAGCTCAAAAACAAACTCATACACCCATAATAGCACTTACGGCAGGCGCTTTTAAAGAGGATCAGGAAAGATGTTCAGAAGCTGGAATGGACACATTTTTGTCTAAACCTGTTGAAGCAGACAAACTAATCATGATGATCAATCGTTTAACTCAAAATTAAAAGACTACTGTTGTTTTCATCCCCTTTTGTCAGGTCACGATTAGATTTCAAACATAAAACAGAGCCCATAACTGTAAAAATACGAAAGAGAAATTCTTCAAAGAGCGCATTGAATTTTACACAGATAGATAAATATCAATAAACCAAATAAGGCTGACAGTTGTTTTTAGGGAGAGCTCTACAAAGATAATTTTGTTTAAATTCATACTTCACATACTTGTTTGCATTGATATCCTAATGCAAAGTATAATAGCTTGTTTTTAAACGTTCTGCGAGCATCTTGCTTGCAGAAACAGGCTACAAGCGGGACGCTTGTCTTCGAAATGTGCCTAAGAATCAAATATGTTTTTCTTTACATGGCAATGATATCACAAATTCACTGCCTTGCCCTAACTCTGATTTTAACTCAAGCGTTCCATTTAGTCTGTTAACAATGAGTTTTACGATACAAAGTCCGATTCCATTTCCTTCATATTGTAAAGGATTCAAGCGATGGAATAACTCAAATATTTTTTGTTGATGCTCTTTGGCAATACCAATCCCATTATCTTTAAAAGAATAGATACAAAATGCTTTATCTGTTCGTGCGGATATTGTAATAACTGGCGTTTTATCTGTTGCCGTAAACTTTAAAGAATTGGTTAACAGGTTACTAAAAACCTGAATCAACTGAGATTCATCCGCATAGCATTTAGGCAAATCCTCTAAGAAGATCTCAGCTTTTTTTTCTTTAATTTGAAATTCATTAAGGCTTAAGATTTTATTCATTAAGTCATTCATGTTGACCATTTCAAGATTGAGTGAAACGCGTCCTGTTCTGGAAATCTTTAATAAACCGGAGAGTAAAGAATCCATTTGCTTAGCGCATGCTCTGATTCGCGTAACAGAGCTTTTCATATCATTCACTTCATAAGACAGTTTATTGAAATTGACAGAAGTATTCAAAACTTCGTCTTCATTCATTAAATGCTCCAGGCTTTTAATAGAATATTCAATTTCTCTGCCATATCCATCCACATTCACCAAAGGAGATCTTAAATCATGAGAGGCAACATACAGGATTTGTTCCATCTCTTTATTTTTATCCAATATCAGCTTATCTGACTTCATTTTTTCTAAGGTGATAAAAATAAGCCCGATCAGCATTGAAGCCGTATTTGCAAAGGACTGTTCATCAGGAAGCCATTGTCTTGGTGAACCGGTATGTTCAAAAGAAATAATCCCTCTTAATTTCCCTTCAATAAACACCCCCGTATCTAAAAGAGAAGAGATATCATAAGGCTTTAGATAATTAGTATAAATTCCCTCAACCCGATGATCTGACTGAGTGTTTTCGACACAAATCATATTATCTTTTAATATGCTCTCCCAATACAAAGGTAAATCATTCGGGTTAAGATAGACTCCTTGGGAATGCTGGTTTGTTTTCGCTTCAAACAGATGAATACATTCAAAATCAACCAAATTTTCTGAGGCTTTCCATATACTGACTCTGGAAACAGACATTGCTTCAGATAAGTATTCAGTAATATAACGAAATGATTCTTCAATATGATCAGGATCTATATCACGATTTAAAATGATATTCACTATTGCTTCTTTTTGCTTTCTGATTCTGTTTTCATTTTCTGCTAATGCTTTCTGAGCTATCACCATATCGCTTATGTCAATCGAAGCAGACAGAATCCTGTTTTCTCCTTTTAAATCAATGAGTTGAGATGAAAACAACGCATAAGAATAATTGTCATTATTTGGATATTTAATCTTTACTCTCGAATTTTCAACTGAGCCAGTCCTGATGATTTGTGATCTGATTTTATCATCAGATTCTTCATCCATTATGACTCCAAGTTCTTTTGACATTTTTCCAATGATGTGATCTTCATTTATTCCAATCTTTTGACAATATTTCTTATTGACCATAAAGTAGGTGTTATCCAGATTATTAATCACACAAGAATAAGGCAGAATATTAAAAATTGTTTTAAAAAGAGTTTCACTTTCCCGGAGCTCTTTTTCTGTTCTCTTTTGTTCTGTAACTTCATTAAAAAAAGTATAGATATTTTCATCTATCACGGTAAAACTAAGTTCTACTATCAGTTCAGTACCAGATTTAGAAATAATTTTGTTTAATCGGACAGGAGATAGTTGTTCAGGATGACTCACAGCCCACTCAATATCATTATTCCAAACAGCAAACATTTCCTTTCTGTAATCCTCATCCGGATAAGCTTTAAAAGCCCAATCATTAACAGAACTGATTTCAGAAAGATCATAGGCAAAAACTCTCTCGAAAGCGGGATTTATATAAAATATTTCACCTTTCAGGTTTGCGATACCAACGCATAAGGGGAGATTTTCCACTATTTTTTTAAATCTGTTCTGACTGACCTTTAATTTTTTAAACGTTAGAATCAGCCAAACAATCATCACTGTCTGGATAAGAGCGAATACCGCAAAAAACAAAAATGACTTATAATAAGATTTTATCTTCTCATATCTTTCTCCATAAAAAACAACATTTTCAGGTAAACGTATTTTTTTGATATTGTAGTTCTTATAAAAGTCATAAGAAATTGCAGGAATAGGTTCTAAAATAATGATCTTATCTTTAAGTATATGTTTGTTTTTCAACAGAGAGATTGCAAGGTTTGAGATCTGTTTACCTTGAACGAACCCGCTATTCATTATGCCACCAACAACTCCATAACCGATATATAAATCCACATGACTGAATACAGGAGATTTACATTCCCTGGTAATTTTTGGCAAAACATCTGACACTTTTAAGTATCGGCCATTTCGATCGACATAATAATCCAGAAAAAAAACAGGTTCATCTTTAGGAATAGAATGAAGTTTCATCAAAAGTTCCTCCGGATTGATGCCTTCTCCATCTTCAAGAAAGTTTATTTCTATTTTCTCTTTCAGAAGTTTTTTTACCTTTTCCGCTTTTTCCCTGTTAAGTTTACCGGTTACTGTCTGATCGGTAATAATATGAATCCTCTTTGTATGAGGTAACAATCTGGCAATATAATCTATATTCTGCTTGATATCCGTGCTGGCAGAGAGACCAAAAAGTTTATCGTCTCTCTCATCAAAATCTTCAACTCCAGTAAAAACAATCAAATTTTCACTAAACAAATCAGATCTTCGTTTCTTGATAAAATCAAAAGCAGGCTGATCTGAAAGCAGGATTACATCAAATCTAACACCCTTGTATTTCTCTTGCCATACTTTAAAAATCTGAGTACCTAAATCTGCTTTGAGTGCTGTATCAAAATTCTTAGCATCCAGAAATTCAATTCTTAAGTCCAGATTATCGCCATATTCCTTTTTTAACGTTTCTGAAACCCCTTTTAATATATCGTCTGACCATTGATAGCCGGCATGATAGGAGTTAACATACAATATCCTGACCGGTTTTTCGCTGGCTAAGAGCAGATTTGTAATAAAAAGCATTATCAATATAACGGATAATCGACATAACAAGCCTGCCATCGAGCAAACGGACTGTTTGAAGTATTTTGAAATGCTTGTTAAAAACATTGTATCTGCATGATTTACTGAAGTTTTTTTCATATTCCGTCCAATTTCCCCAGTACTTTTGACAAATCATCCAAATTGTAGGGTTTTTCAACAATACCGGCAAGACCGGAGGATTTGCATTCTTCAATATCTGTTTCTTTAAAATAACCGGAAGCAATTACGATCTTAACAGCCTGATTAATTTCTTTTAGTTTAAAGAAAGCCTCTTTACCTCCCATTTTTGGCATAATCATATCTAAGACAACTACTTGAATATCTTCTTTGTGTTTACGGTATAATTCCACTGCTTCCTCACCATTTGTTGCCGTCATTACATCATAACCAAGAAAAGAAAGCAAATCGGCTCCTACTCTTAAAACAACATGCTCATCATCCACCAGCAATATTTTTCCTGTTCCTTTTTTAATTGTCTTTTGAAGTATACTATTATCTGTAATCCCTTTAGATATGGGGAAATAGATACTAAATGCTGTTCCTTTATTCATTTCACTTTCAACACTTATTGCCCCTTTTGAATCTCTAACCAAACCATATACGATTGACAATCCCAAACCGGTACCTTTACCAGGTTCTTTCGTTGTAAAAAAAGGATCAAAAATCTTTGTCATATTTTCCGGAGAAATCCCACATCCCGTATCGATAATCTCAATCTGGACATAAGAACCTGGTGTTATATCAAACATAGAATGTTTACAAAAGAACTCATCTAAAAATACATTACTTGTTTTAAAGGTAAGCGTTCCCCCATCTGGCATGGCATGAGAAGCATTAATCCCCATATTGATAAACGCATTTTGTATCATGGAAGGTTCACCGCTAACTTCATATTGAGTGGCAGATAAATCTTTGATAATGTCTATTCTCTTTTCTATACTGCGATTCAGAATTGAAATACTATCGTTGATCAAGTCGTGGATATTGACATTCTTAACAGCGATGGTATTTCTTCTGCTAAAAAGCAGTAATTTGGCAGTTAACTCGGCTGCTCTTTCAGCTGTTTTGTTGATAAGATCAACATATTCTTTTGACTTTGCATCCAGTACTCCTGTAAATTAAATAAGTTGAGCTGCTCCCATAATTCCGTTCAGCATATTGTTAAAATCATGGGCAACCCCTCCGGCAAGACGACCGATTGACTCTAATTTTTGAGATTGTAATAACTGGGATTTAAGTCTTTCCTTTTCATCTTCATTTTTTTTCTTTTCAGTTACATTTCTTTCAATGATCAATACTTCGTTCTTTCCAAAAGGAACAAATCTGGATTCATAAAAAAGCGCTTGATCATTATAAATGACAGAATAATCATACAACTCCGTTTTACCGTTTAAAAATACCTGATTAACTTTTTCATAAATCTTTTCAGTAACTTCCGGATGAAATACATTCAGGATGTTTTCGCCAATAAGTTCAGAGAGATTGAATAAATGATTATCTTTTGCATTTTTTGGAAAAAAGTCTTTGAAAATAAAATCTGAATCGACTAAAAACATTAGATCCGGAAATGAATTGAGTAATGCGGTATTCTTATCAAGTGCTATTTTCAAACTGTTTTCTGTATCTTTTAAACGAATCTCAGTTAGAAGATTACTTAGCAGTTTATCTAAAACCTCAGGCAGGATATCAAGCAAATCCATATCTTTTATCAGGTAATCAGATGCGCCTTTTTTCATCATTTCAACAGCCAGCTTCTCGTCGCCCTGACCGGTCATCACTATAAACGGAATTTTCATCTGATAACTGTGAATTTTATCAATTAAATCCTTCCCTGTCATATCAGGCAGTTTTTGGTCTAGTAAAATAATCATATCCCTTTCTTTAAGGATGTATTCTATCAGAGACTTCCCTTCTGAAAAGCCGGTACAATTAAAGCCTTCTTTTTTCAGATTCTTTACAAGTAACTGCTGTAAATTTAGATCGTCTTCAACAATCGCAATCTTTTTATACTTTCTGATTAATTCTTTATCCATTACATCTTCTTCAATTGATAACAGGAATTTGAACAACTGCTAAAAACAGACCTAACTGTTTTATTGCATTCACAAAAGATTCATATTCCACTGGCTTTGTAATATAATTATTACAACCGATTAAGTGGCAGGCTTCAACTTCACGGGGATCGTCAGTCGTTGTAATCATGACTACAGGCATTTTTTTGAGTTTTTCATCTTTCTTAATCTCTTGTAATACTTCTACCCCGTCCATTTTAGGCATCCTGATATCAAGCAACAAAACATAAGCATTACCATTGATCAAATGGTCTCCACTACCCCTTTGAAAAAGAAAGTCAATAATATCCTGACCATCTTTAAAATATTTAATCGGATTTACGATACCGGCCCGTAGCAGATTTCTTCTGATTAAATCAGCATGCCCTTCATCATCGTCTGCGATTAGTATGGTTACTTCCTTATCCATTCTCATTTCTCCCTGATTTGACATTAATGCCTCTTTTTCATTCTGTTATTTAATTATACAGTAAGCTTTTTCTATCAGATAGTCAAGCTTTTTTCCATATTTATGAAAAATTTATTGAGTGGAGACTGATCAAAAATATCGACACCTTTTCTAGATGTATCCCGCTTGTAAAAAGAGAGCCAGCAGAATGATTTCAGTACATTAGGCTTCGTTTGGACTAGGATTCTGTAAAAGTTCTTCTTGAAGCATAATCTTCGAATTTTAGCATCCTGCCTTCTATCCTCTTTCTATCCTCTTTATAATCTATTCAAAATGATAAACAGGCAGACAGATATCAGAATGGGTCAAGCAGACAGCCAGCAAAGAAAAATCGTGTTTTCTACAGGATAGATAAGAGAATTATATGATATTGATGTTGTTTTTGTATTATATTTGAGTCTATTATGAGTAAGGAGGATTTGGTTTAATGATGAATGATGAATGATGTAAAATGTAAAATGTAAAATTCCCCTCCTGTGGAGAGTCTGTGCAAAAACAAGAGTTCCGGAGGAACGGCAGAATCCTAGCCCGTGGTGAAACCACGGGAAAATAGTGAGTTATGTTCAAGCGCCGTAGGTGCGATAGAATAAAACCAGCATTTTTGCACAGGTTCTGGAGAGGCGGTATGTTTAATTATGAATGATGAATGAGTGAAATTACCCTAACAGGATGGTCGTACTTAAATACTATTTTAGTGTATTTAGTGTCTTTTAGTGGCAATAAAATTCGGCCGTACATCGGAAAACCGTACTACAAGCATCTTGCTTGTAGCCTTTTCTGCAAGCTGGAAGCTTGCAGTACGATTGCGGATTTACGGCATTACGCTTCGCTCCATTTCGCAAATCCCTACAAACCCAATGATAAAATTGTTATTATTTTTTTTGTTTACTTCTGATTAGATATAACCTGAGTAGTTACAAAAATCCAAAAACAAAATATCCAGATTGTAAAATAATAAACCTGGCGTTAAACAAATAAAATCAAAACGTACTAATTTCCCCATACCAAATGGCATCAGGATTTATCTAAAAAAAAAGACATATTGCACAAAAAAGGGGAAACCTCCTTCGCTTTGAAAAATATACATGATCATGGCTTGCAACGTATAAACAGGTCCAAAACACTCTCCTTCCCTGGAGAAATAAGAATCCCTTCTTAGTGTCTGGAACATGTTAACCAAATGCAATCATGGCTTCATCGTCACTGAGCAGACGATACTTGATTTCATAATCATTATTATCAATTACCAGCTGTTTTGCCAGGCGATTCTGAGTATTAATCAAAATAGGACCTTTTAAATTGGCTGTCATTTTAGACGGATCTTTTGGAACCGTAACAATAACGAGAACAAGCACATCTTCTGCATCCTGTACATTGATATCCGCTAAATCTTTTCGATAAGCATCCACCATATAATCAGGTTTAAACAGATTGGGGTTGGTTACGACAAAAGCAAGTGTAGGGTCTTCAAGTGACTGTAACCATTTTAAAGGCGAGTTGTCATCTGTGTTAATCAGAGCATAATTTGTCTGATCAGGAAATCCTAAGATTCCATTAGGGAAACTGATGATGGTTTCTTCGGAGATTTCGATTTCTCCAAAACGGGTGGTGTAGGCTTTCATTTTTATTTCTCCTTTCAATTATAACATACTTAACAAGCTTTTTGGAAATACTTTTGAGAGTGCAGTCATTGAAGAATTTAAAGCACTTTCGACCATGCTGAACTGGCTGATAATATCAATGACATCGACTTTTTCGATACTTTGAATATGATCAAGAACATTTTCCTGTAAAGCGGTTAAATTACTTTCAGTAACTTCCAGACGGTTTAGATTGATACCAGTCATTGTTACTTTTGATTGAATATTGGTATGCATTGCATCCAGTTCATCCACAGTTTGTGCGATTTCGTTGTAGTTTCTTGAGAGAAGTGCATTTTTCAGTTTATAAACAGAGTCAAAGAAACCAGAGTCTTCAAACACTTCCTGTCCATTGATATTCGTATTGATCTTACTGTTGAAGTTGGTGTTAAATGATATTTTACCATCATCACCCTGGTATTTACCCATAGCTACCTGAACCTGAAAAGTATCTCCATTTTTAAAGCTTCTATCTTCAAAAGTAAGTGATACCCCTGAGTCAGTTCCGTCACTATTAGGGATATTGACTTTTAAACTATTAAAGGTCTGAGTATCTGACCAGGTTTCACCATTGTCATCAGAAATCTGATATGCTGTTACAGCAGGATCAGTTTCAACACCAACCGATCCGTCCTGAACAAAGCGAATCATATAGGTTTTATTATCCGTACCAGTGTAATCACCCTCTGCTGTTACCACACCATCATAAGTATTGCCTGATGCAGCATAAGGCTGAATAATTCTTGCCGTGTCATCGTATGCAGGTTCGTTGCTTTTATAACCGGAGAAAATATAACGATCGTTTACCTTGGTATTGGCTATATTGATTGCTTCTTCAATAAACTGGTCAATTTGCTGAGCAGCTATATCCATTTCAATAGGGGTTGAGGTTTCTGTTGCATTGGTTTGAGCAAATTCACGGATTTTAACAATCAAATCCTGTAGTTGACCCAGTGCATTATCTGCCCCTTTTAAATAATTCTTTGCGTCAGTAATATTAGACAAATACTGTGTATATGCACTTTGTTGAGACTTTAGTACTGTACTGACTGAAAGTCCTTTTGCATCGTCAGAAGGGATATTAATTCTCTTTTCTGTAGCCACCTGTTCATTGATTTTCTGATATTCAGCAACATTTCTGTTTAGGTTGGATAAAAGAGAATTGAACATAGTATTTGTTGTAACACGCATTGTTGCTCCTTATGGTTGTTTCGTTTTAAATCTTCCGGAGAGGATTTTGTTCAGAGCATCCAAATCATGAGTTTGTTGTGCCAGTTGAGCGGCTGCCTGATTTTCTTTCATAATTTTTTCATAGATTTCTTTACGATAGATGCTTGTATTTTTAGGTGCTAAGATACCTATTCTTGCTGAGCCTTTGTTAATCTCGGTTATAATGATTTCAATATCATCTCCGATACGAATCGATTCACCTTGTTTTCTGGTTAATACTAACATAAATCACCTTCCCTGGTCTTATTAGTTAATGCTTTCATTATACTAAACCTAAAATCACTTTCAGCATTTCATCTGCCAGACTGATTATTTTAGCAGCAGCCTGATACATTTGTTGATATTTAATCAAGTCTGCGGTTTCTTCGTTAAGTGACACGCCTTTAACGGAGTCTCTAAATTCATCAACCTGAGTTGTAATTTGCTGTTGATTTTCTTGTTTGCTCTTAGTATTGGCTGAGTCACCACCAATCTTGTAAACCAGATTGGCATAAGCCTCAGTGATACTAGTTTTATTATCGATAGACAAAGAACTTCTTAAATTGGCGATTTGAAGTGCAATCTCATTATCACCAATCTCACCGCTAAGAGAAGTGGCTATTTTATTCGGGTCATCAGCAATGATGCTGTTTACACTAAAATCTTTGGCACCGGAAGATTTTTCATCAAAGAATAAATGTCCTTTTTCTTTATTGGCAGTGTTATCATAGCCGGTTAAATGAAGCTCATTTACCTTCTCTTTAATGGTGTCTGCGATTAGATCTAAATCATCAAGATAACCCGAGATTACATTATCTCTCAGATCAATCAGACTCACCAGCTCTCCATTATTAAGGCCATTGATAAAATCTCCGTTATTATCCCAAAGTAAATTGTGTACACCCACGCCATTTGTTGTAACATCTTCAAAACCAATTTTTCTTGCTGAAGCGCCATCAACAATCACATCAGTTCCAAAGTAAATTGCCTTTTGACCGTAATCTTTATTTTTCACAACAACATTGCCATACTTTGACAATTCATCAATCAACAAATCGTATTTATCAAGCAAATCATTGGGTACAGAAGCCTGACCCTCAGTAAAACTGATATCTTGTGACAGATCAGCTAACTGTTGGGCAATTTCATTTACCCGATTGACACTGCTGATTAATTCATCATCTACGGATTTGATATAACTTGCCAGATTATCATACAGAGAATTAAATCCGGTAGTCATTTGTTCAGCATTATTCAGCAAATCCATACGGTAAGTTTCACTACCCGGGCTGCTAGCAAGCGAATCCCAGGAAGAGAAAAATTGATTGATCTTATTACTTAATCCATAATCTGAAGGTTCATTAAGAGTGGTTTCCAGTTTTTCAAGAATACCAGACCTTTTATCCCAATAGCCAAGACCAGTCATACTCTCTCTGTAGTTAGTATCGAGCATCTCATCTCTCATTCGCTCAATACTTTGTATATAAACACCTGTGCCAATACTGGCATAAGCCAGATCAAGAGGCATTCCGCTTTCCTGAATGACTCTTTGTCTGGAATAACCTTCCGTGTTAACATTTGAAATATTGTTAGAGGTTGTCTCTATTTGTTTTTCAGTAACCTGTAGTGCCCTCTTTCCTACTGCTATAAGCTGGAACATGACTCACCTCTATCTTGACAAACTGTTATCTTGTTAAACAACTCCGGCATATTAGCAAATCCTTTGAGGATAATCCTCTGAATATTAAGGTTACCCTGTCGCACGCTGATATCCCCTTCCTTTTTGAGATGTTGAATCTCACGTTCAATCGGGTCTTTGTAAACCAGGTTAAACGAGAAATCAAAACATCCTGGCAATGAAGGGGAGGTTGACACTTCATTCATCAGTATCACTTTTTTCTTTTGCAACAGAATATCAAACATTTTTACACCTGTTTATTCAAAAGGATTGAGTTATGTTTAGCGGGAATCATTCCAACACGACTATATACCCTGTCTTTATCAATCATATCAGCAATCATTTCCAGATTATCTCCTACTAATTCAAGACCTGTTTTGATCAGTTCTTTATTATCAGCAGATAATTTGTTAATCTTTTTAAGTGTATTTGAAAAAGTCTTGAAAAACAATACTGCCTGTTCTTTCAGTTCTTCTTCATCAATCACTTCACAAATGGTTTTCAGGCTGTTTTGATCAATGGTCTTGTTTTTAAGAATAAAGATAGACTCCATTAAATCCTGACGGACGTTGGTACTTTTGTGTGCTCTGCTGATTAAGAGAGCAATTTGTTGACTCACTTTTTGAAACTTTTTAATGTTCCATTCAATCAGTGCAATTTTTTGATCTTCGAGACAAAGAGAGACTTCCTGATAAGAGGCGATTTCATCTTCCCATGCCCGAAAGAAATCTTTTACGAGGGCTTCCATAATGATCTCCTTCTTTTTTATAAACTTTTAAAATATCGCATTACATTGCGAACGTAATTTTGAGTTTCTTTAAACGGAGGAATTCCGTCATACTTTTGAACGTTTCCAGGTCCGGCGTTATATGCTGCCAAAGCAAGCTCTTTTGATTTGAAGGTATCCAGTTGCTGTTTAAGATATTTTGCACCAGCCATAATATTTTCTTCCGGATTATAAGGATTTTTAACCCCTAAATCTCTGGCTGTACCATCCATTAACTGCATCAGACCTTTTGCACCTACCGGAGAAGTTGCTTTAGCATTACCATAACTTTCCTGTGCGATAACGGCTTTAATCAGATTCTTATCCAGATTATATGTATTCGCCGCTTTTTCTATAATGGGTTCATACTGAGTCAATCTGTCCATCAGTGTCTTTGGTGCTTCAACAACCTGTGGCTGTCTGACAGTTCTTGGGCTGACAGCTGAAATATTTTCCTGTACAATTGGATCCTGATTGATAACAACTTCTTTTTGAAGGATAGGTTTTGACCCTGATTTAGGCATTGAAGAATAGTCATTTTTTAACTGTCTGACAATCATATCAGATAATCCGAGAGACTGATTTTTACTCATCATGGAAGTAATGTTATCCATATACATATCCTGGTAAAAATCAGCACCGGCTTCTGAACCAAAAAAACCACCAGATTCCAATGAATCGGTCATTTCTTTGAACATCATTTTGAACATCATTTTTTCAAATTCGTTTGCGACTTCTTCAATCTTTGCATCACTGGATAGTGCTGAATCCTTCAGATTAACTGCCTTTTCCAGTTTCTGTGTAGCAGATTGTTGACTGTAAACGTTTTTGAAATCTTTGATACTCAGATCTAACATGATAACTCCACTATAAAATCTTTAATTCTGCCTGTAATGCGCCGGCTTCTTTAATCGACTGGAAAATTGAAATCATATCTCTAGGAGAGACTTTTATACTGTTTAATGCACGTGCCAGATCTTCTACGGTAGCAGTTTTCATTGTTAAAACACGGGCATCTTCTTTAACACTTACGGTTGTTGTTTCATTTTCTGAAGCAAAAGGACCAGCACTCACTTTCTGAACCTGGCTTTCCACCTGAATCACCAGATTTCCATGAGCAATAGCTACTTCATTGATACGGATATTACCTCCGGCAACGATCGTACCGGTACGTTCATTGATTACCACCTTAGCAGCTTGTTCCGGATTCACTCTCAGGTTTTCAACTGTTGAAATGAAACCAATCAGATTATTGCGAACAATGACAGAATCAGGAACAGCTATACTGATGCTTCTACCATCTTCAGCTGTAGCAATTCGCCCACGATAGGTACTGTTAATCGCACTGACTATCTTTTGAGCAGTTGTGAAATCTGCCTGGTTTAATATCAGGCTTAATTCCCCATTTTGGAGCATGGTATTAGGTATTTCCTGTTCTAGAGTAGCCCCATTTGGAATTCTGCCTACATTTGTGTAATTTTTTCTCATTTTAGTATTCTTAATCTCTTCATTAAAACCACCAAATGATACAGGTCCCTGAGCTAAAGCATATTTTTTGTTATCTTGTCCAATCAATGGAGTCATGATCAACACACCCCCTTCAAGACTCTTGGCATCACCTATCGAAGAAACATTAACATCAAAACGTGAACCAGTTCTCATAAAGGGAGGCATCGTCGCAGTAACCATCACAGCAGCTACATTGTTTGGACGAATCTTGTTGATTGGAACACTGATACCAAAGTGTTCAAGCATATTCATAATCGATTGAATCGTCATCTGAGAGCTGCTGCCATCCCCAGTACCCTGAAGACCAACAACTAAACCATAACCAATTAATTCTTTTGTTTCTATTCCAGAAAAGGCAGAAATGTCCTTTAATCGGCTTTGTGCTGATAAACTAAGTATTATCAGGATGAAAGCGGCGAGTAAAGTTAATCGTTTCATTTTTTTCTCCATTTCTCTTTTCATTTAGTTAAAATAAAAAGGGGAAAGTGTTTCCCCTAAATACCGAACCGGATGGGCGTCCCCATATATTTTTTCGAGGTGCTAAGCTGTGCTGTGTGTTCACTCTATCATCAGCTTACTTGATTGCAAGGGCTGTGCCATTCGTTCATCTTTTTTTTATCTCATTATTTTTCATTCAGTTACATATTTTCTAACTTAATTCAATATCTATTTTTTCAAAACGTATCTGAATTTTTTTCTGAAGAAGGATAAAAAGAAATGATACTCATTTCATTTTATTATTTTTTATAATTTTTATCTTGACAAGCTTGATAAAATATATTATTCTTACATTAAAATAATAGGAGGAGACATGAAAAAGACAATGTTTTGGTTGATTTTTATTTTTATGATGAGCACTCCCATTTTCTGCCAGGAATATCCTCTTGATATTGTAACAGAAGAGCAGAGTAACTTGTCCTGGAATTTTAATAATCTTGTAAAAGACAGCTTGAATGTTATTTGTTATACTAAGAATTTTGAACAATCTACTTACCTTTTTTTGCAATTTCTAGATTTTGAGGGTAATCTGTTATTGGGCGACCAGGGAGTTCTGCTTGATTCTACTTATATTGGAGATATAACAAATTATCATGTCAGTATGGATACAGATCATAATATTTATGTTACCTGGTCTGTATCAAATTATAATTCTACCGTTAAACTTCAGAAAATATCTCAAAATGGGCTAGTATTATGGGAACAGGCTAAAAGGATCACACCTGTTTCTTATACTGGTAATGTAACATACCTGAAATCAGTACCCGATACCAATCAGGGAGTCTTTCTAGTCTGGCATAACACCGATCAGGGAGAAATGCAATTTGCTCATTATAACGATAACAGAACCTTATTAAGTTCAATGAACTCTTACGGTATTACAAACTGTAAACTTAATACAATTCCTCAAGAAAATCTTACATTTATGACCCATTCAGACAATAATCTAAAATACTATAAGATTACTCCTCAACTAACCAAATCTCTCATAAACCAAAATACCTATCCATTTACTATTGAGCAAATCAATATGCTCACAGAAGATGATTGTATTTACATCATTTACAACAATATAAATGGTAATGATATCTATATATCTAAGTTAAATTCTAATTTTTCAAATGAATGGAATACATTACTTCCATTAAACGGTAGTATTGATGTAGAAAAGTTTTTGTTTAAGAAAGATTCAAATCAAGGAATCTTTGCATCTGTGTTTTATAAAAATTATAATAATAATCAATCTTCAGGCATGTTGTACAAAATCAATTCTGAAGGTAATCTTTTATGGAATAGCTCTGGTATTGAAGCTTATCAGGGAATCATTGATGCTTATTATTCTCATTTTTCTACAAGTTCAAATTCTCAGGGAGATATAGCAATCACTTACCCATTCACAGAAGGAAGTGTCAATTCTCTAAAACTCAAGATATTCACTGAAACGGGAGATCTGATTTCTGAACAAACTGTTAGTGATATGCCTTCTGATTCAAAGTTTATTTGTGATTATAATCAAAACAAAATTCTGGTTGTTTGGGCAAATTACAGAAATTTCCTAAAATTTAAAATCTTCTCTGAACAGGGTAATGATTTACTGGAAACCCCTAAGTTTTTAAACAGTGATATCTACCTATACAATCCACTCAATATTAAAACCAATTACGGAGATAATGTATATAATATCCTGTTTAGCTCATTTAAAGGATGTGGTGTTGATGTTTATTACCAATCTTTGAATAACTTCGACAGTATTTATCCTAATCCAGTAAAGCTCCCCTTACAAACAGATAAAGTAATCTATTTTGATTACCTTAAAGCTTTCAATGGTTTTGACAATTCAATTTTTGCTTATTTATCTAAGATTAGCAATGAGTATTTTATTCATTGTTATCAAGCTTCTGCAACAGGGACAAGCAGATACCTAGCTTGTCAGTTTACTTCCGACAACACAAAAGATTTTATTGTATCTAATCATTATACACAACCCCTGCTATTTTGGCAGGCAAACAACAATATCTACTGTCAAAAAATTAACCCTGATAACAATCCAGCATTTAACATCAGTGGAAAGCTGGTTGTAAGTGAAGCTTCTCTCATCAGTATCAGTAATAATGTGATGCTTTATAAAAAGAACAATGCTTTTTATATCTATATATTTAACAATGAGGCTGACCCCATCTACCCTGAAAATCAGGAGATTTTACTATCTGATGTTAGTATTGATTCAAAAGAACTAAAAATATATTCTTCAGATAATCGCATTATTGTATCATATTTGAATAATATTGGTATTAATACATACTTACAAATTATCATGCTTTCTCTAAATAACAATGATTTAATCATTACAAATCCATACATTGTTTCAACTAATCTTTCTTCTCAAAATTATATTGTTTATTTTAATGACAGTCTTTATATGGCATATAGAGACAATAATTTTAAACTTAAAAAAATCAATATTGAAAATAACAGTCTAATTACTGATTATATTGAGGAGATCAATAATAACTTAGTTCAATCCTGCTTCAGTTTAAGCAGATTCATAATGGCTAATCAGAATCTGAATATCATTTTTAAAAGTGAAGATGATTTGGTAATTGTCAACAAGAATCTGGCTTTGGCAAACAACTATTTTTCATACTATGATATCAACTCAATCACTGTATCCAATGTCTATGATATACTGACAACTAATGGTTCAAATTACTATATTATATCGAAAACAACTTATCAAGACACTCCAGGTATCCAATGTATTTTCTTACAAAACCTGAATCAGATGCTGTCAACCGAAGAGCCTCAAGTAACATTAAAAACCTTAAGCAGTTATCCAAATCCTTTTAATCCTTCAACAACAATCAATTTTTGTCTAAAACATTCATCAAAAGTGGACTTATCAATTTATAATATTAAAGGTCAAAAGGTGAAAAATCTGATTAGACAAAATTTAAGTACAGGAAATCATCAGATACAATGGGATGGGCTTGATTCAAACAATAAAAAACAAAGCAGTGGAGTTTACTTTGTCAGATTAAAAACAGACGATAAAGTAGAAACACACAAAATATTGTTGATTAAGTAAAGAGATTCATGAAAATATTAATTATTGTCTATTCTAACATTGTCCGAGATGCAAGAGTTTTAAAGCAACTCTCATGGCTTAACAATCACAAAATAACATTACTCTCTTTTGGAAAATTAAATGATCAGCAAATCAAACATATATCAATTGAAGACAATTTTCCTTTCCATATCAAACTTATTGGCTGCATTTTACTAAAACTCAAACTTTATCTTTTATATTACTGGCTTTTGCCAGTCAACAGACTTGCATTTAATAAACTTCAAAATACAGAATATGATCTGATTATCGCAAATGACATCTACACTCTACCATTGGCAATAAGGATACAGAATAAGGCAAAACTTCTCTACGATGCTCACGAGTATTACCCCAGAGAACATGATAATAATAAACAATGGATGTTTTTCTTTCATGATTACATGAATTATCTAACTCAAAGATATGCTCCTAAAGCAGATATAATGTTAACGATAGGTCAAGCTATTGCCAATGAATATCATAAGCATTTTAAACTAAACCCGAATGTTATTATGAATATGCCCCAATATTCAGACATAGAGATATCAAATAACGATAAGCCACTTATCAGAATGGTTCATCATGGAGTTGCCTTACCCGGAAGAAATATTGAATTAATGATAGAAGTTGTAAAACTATTGGGTCATCGTTATTCTCTAGATTTTTATCTGCTTGCACGTAATGAAGCATATCTTGCCGGTTTAAAAGATTTAACCTCAGAAATTGATAATATCCATATTCATGATCCATTAGATATTGATCAAATCATACCCGTTCTAAATACCTATGACGTAGGGTTTTACTTTCTAAAATCAGATTCTTTCAATGATATTTACTGCCTCCCTAACAAACTTTTCGATTTTATTCAGGCAAGGTTAGCAGTAATAATAGGTCCTTCCCCCGAAATGAAACGAATCGTTGAGCAGTATGAATGTGGTTTCGCTACCAGTAATTTTGAAGTTGAACAGATTGTAAAAGAGATCAGGTCACTTACGAAAGCAGATATTCAACGATTTAAAGAAAATGCCCACATAGCAGCCCAAGAATTAAATGCTGAAACCAGCAAAAAGATATTCTTATCATTAATAGAAGGGTTAAAATAGTATCTTTTTAAAAAAGACCTATTAGAAATTAACATTGTTTTTCTCATGCAAAACGGGTCTTTTCAGACCCGTTTGAGGAGAGATTTGCGATTAATCGCAATGAGAGGAATTTATAAAGATTAAACTTTATTTTTTGTTGTTACATAGTACAGGGTTGGAATCACCAGTAGTGTCAGCAGTGTTGAAGCGATAAGACCACCAATACTGACCACACCCATTGCCTGTCTGAATTCTTTGCCGGCAGAACCGATTCCCAATGCCATTGGCAACATTCCCAAAATAATGGATATGTTTGACATTAAAATCGCTTTTAATTTTGTAGGGCAGGCTTTTATTAAGGCATCATGAACCGTCAAACCGGTATGTATTAACTGATTCGTATAATCCAGAATCAAAATTGCATTATTAACCACAATACCTACCAGCATAATGATAGACATCATAGAAAATATATTCATGGTCAGACCGGAAAGATACTGAACATAGAACACGCCGATTAAGGCAAGTGGTACTGTTGATAATATTAACAAAGGCTGAATAAAACTCTCCAGAATAGCTGCCAACAACATATAGGTTAAGAGAATTGCAAGTAAGGCTGCTCTTGCCATATCTGTAACGGCTTCATTCATCATTTCAGAATCCCCACCCCATTTATAGGAGTAACCTGAAGGGAATTTTACTTTTCCGAGTCGTTTGTCTATTTCTTTTGTAACATTACCCAATGGTACCCCGACAGCAGGAGAACCTGTTATTTCTATTGTTTTAACCTTATCTCTGCGAATTACCTTGTTAACCCCTTCTTCAAAATAAGCATCAGCCAGCTGACTAAGACGGTATGACCCTGTTGCTGTGACTATTGTAATGTTGTTTATTTTTTCAATGCTGTTATAGGATGTTTCATCAAGAGTTACTTTAATATCATATTCATTGTTATTTTCTTTGAGCTGAGTCGTTACACTGCCTTCCATTACAGCACGTAGCCCAAGTGCTAATTCTGCAACATTGGAGCCAGACTGTAACAAATCATAGAGTCGTGGTTTTATGATCAGTTCAGATTTACCTGAGCGGGTACTGGTATCAAGATTAATCAAGCCAGGAACATCTTTAATCTTATTAACGATTATGGTTTTAATCTCTTCCAGTTTTTTGTTATCCTGACCTGATAAATAGAGGGTTATTGGTTCTCCTCTGTCAACCACTCCGGCAGAGGATTGTACCTTTACTTTAATATTTGCGTTAGGAATTGTGGATAATTCTTTAATCAATTGATCAGCCAATGTCTGAGTATTTATCTTTCTTTCTTTTGAATCAACCAGTTTTACATTTGAGTAAGACATATTTAATCCCTGATCCATAGACCCTTTACTTCCCAGTGTTGTAAGGATATGTTTTACTTCTTTATGTTGAGATATTCTGTTCTCAATCTGTGTTAGTACTTTTGCGGTTTCATTCAATGTATAGCCCTGAGGTAATTCTACATTTATTTTAATATTGCCTTCATCCATAGTTGGCATGAATTCAAAGCCAATCTTAGACGCCACAAACAGACTGCTTAAGAAAAGTAAGAATGATATTACTAATACCATAGTACTTCTTCTTTTTTTCTTCATGGTGTTAACAAGAATACTCTGGTAGAAATTTTCCCATCTTTTAAACATGTTTTCCAGAGCAATACCAATTTTATTTGTTTTTTGTTTCTCAGGGAGCATAATTGATGCCAGCATAGGAGTCAAAGTAAAAGAAATGATAATTGAAAACATTGTGGCAAAAGTTACGGTCAATGCAAATTCTTTGAAGAACTGCCCGACAATAGAGCTCATTGATCCAATTGGAACAAAAACGACTACATTGGTAAGGGTTGAAGCCAATACAGCTATAGCGATTTCAGAGGTACCAATCTGAGCAGCATCTTTCCTGTTATTTCCCATATTCTTATGTCTGAAAATATTTTCCAGTACGACAACTGAATTTGTAACCAAAGTACCTACCGAGGTAGAAAGACCTAACAAACTCATGATGTTCATGGAAAAACCTGCTAATTTCATCAGTGAAAAGGTAGCAATAATGGATACAGGCATCGAAACTGCAACAATAATGGTTGATCTTAAATCATAAAGGAAAAACAAAAGTACCAGACCC
Organism: Candidatus Cloacimonadota bacterium; assembly: GCA_029564175.1. Classification (GTDB taxonomy): domain Bacteria; phylum Cloacimonadota; class Cloacimonadia; order Cloacimonadales; family WRIO01; genus JAGOCT01. The sequence continues at coordinate 20,797 of JAKQQL010000149.1, read as the reverse complement.
GTAAGAAAAACACCCAGATAGATATTGCTCAGAGTGTCTGAAACAGAGCTTTCCACAAATATGGAGGTGTCATCCACAATATCAAGGCTCATTCCTTTAGGTAAACCTTCTATAATTCCAGGTAACTGTTTTCTTAATGCTTTTGATATAGCGACCGGATTACCGTCTGAACTTTTTATGATATTGATACGAATCACATTATCATTTTTGATCTGACCTTTTACATTGAAATAGGTGGATCTCTTTCTGACTTCTTCACCTGAATCCTTCACTTCGGCAATTTGATTCAGTTTTTTAAGACCAGTGGCAGTAGGTACATCTAGATTACTGATATCATCCGCAGTGTTATACTGACCTTTGACTTTGACTGAAATCTCCTGATTGCCGGATTTAAACTGTCCGGCAGGTAAATCCAGATTGTATGCAGCTAACACCTGAGAGAGCTGATTGATTGAAACGGAGTTTTGAAACACAGTTTGATCATCCAGTTTGACCTGAATTTCACGATTCTGACCACCTTCCAGTTCAATCTGTCCTACTCCCGGGATCTGAGAAAGTCTGTCTTTTAAGGTATTTTCGGCATAATCGTTAAGTTCCAGAAGAGATTGTTCTCCACTCAACACCAGATTCATAACAGGTGTTGCAGATATGTCAAATTTTGATACTACTGGTTTTTGTGCATCGTCAGGTAAATCGTTCAGAATGGCATCTACTTTATCTTTTACTTCCTGGTTGGCAATATCAACATCTTTTCCCTGTTTAAAACTAATGATAACATAGGAGACATTTTCCATTGAGTAAGACTGAATGTAATCAATGTTGCTGACTGTGGCGACGGCATCTTCTACCTTTTTGGATATCTGAGTTTCAATTTCTTCGGGACCGGCACCACCGTAAATAGTCTGAATTGAAACAACCGGTATTTTAACATCCGGCATCAGGTTATAGGCAAGTCCAAAGTACGCCATCGCACCAAAGACAACAAATACCATGATCAGCATAGTAATAGTGACCGGCCTGTTAACAGATAATTTTGATAAAAACATATTGACCTCTTAATGAATTACATTGATCTTCTGATCAGGCTCAACGATATTATAACCTTCAATGATGAGTATATCTCCAGACTTTAATCCATTGATGATTTCTATATCAAGATTATTCTCAAGACCGGTCTCAACGTACTGTTTTACTGCTTTACCATTATCAGCGAGATAAACATACTGCTTTTGGTTTTCATCTTTTTGAATCAGATTTCTTGGTATCATTATACTGCTGGATTTTTTGACCAGATTGATAAGGACTTCACCATTGATACCACTCTTTAACTGATTTTTTACGTTATTGACAATTATATCCACACCAAATGCCTTTTTATCCGGGTTCATGGATAACGCAATATCAGAGATCTTTCCATTGAATGTCTGATTGTTCCAGTTTAGTGTTAATGGCATACCCGTTTTTGCATAGATGATTTCACTTTCAGTCAGCCAGATACGACCTTTTAAACTGGAAAGTTGAGCTACAGTGCAGAGTAAGTCACCTGGATTAACCTTTTGGGCAGTTTTAACATTAATATCCGTTATGATACCGTCAATAGGTGCTTTCACTTTGACAGCCTGTTGAACTGCTTCCAAATTAGCTTCATTCACTTTATACTGAGTTTCAGCCCCGTCCAAATCCTGCTTAGCCACTCCGCCACTTTTGTATAGATTTTTCATTCTGTCATAGGTTTGTTTACTTAAAGTAAATGCAGCTTGTGCCTGTCTGTAGCTGGCTGAAGGATTGCTAACCGGAAATTCCATAATGATTTGATCTTTTTTAACATGAGATCCAATCTTTACATGAATCTTCTCTACCTGATCACCGACCATTGCGTACACAGGTGTTTCCTGAATACCGCTTAAAACGCAGTTATATGTGTTTTGTTTATTGAATTCTTGAGATTCTACCGTTTGAACTTTTACAGGTACGCCTTGTTCTTTATACAAATCTTCCATACTGGAAGCTTTTACAACTTCTTTTTTCCCGCATGCCAAGATGATCATGCTTAAGCTGAGTATTATAAAAAGGTATTTTTTCATTTTTTCTCTCCTTTATAATTTCATACCAATTGATTTTTTAAAACTGTTAATGGCATAGTTCAGTTGGTACAATGCTTGTGCGTAAGTTACTTTTGCCGCATTTAACTGAACCTGTGCATCCAACATTTCCAGTTGTATTCCAATATGGTTGTCATATCTGCTTTTTGCTATCTGATAGCCTTTTTCAGCTGTTTTAACATTCTTTTCCTGAACCTTTAATGTTTGAAAGGCTGTTCTCATATTTTGCCAGTTATTTGTAATTTCAAGTTTGATCATATCTTCAGCATACATTTTATTTAATTCTGCTTTTTTTACCTCATGCTTTGCCTGGTGAATCTTAGCGTTATTACTTAAGCCGGTAAAAATTGGAAGCTGAAATACAATCCCTGCCTGATAAAGCGTGCCGAAATCATCTTTATGTACAGAGTAATCTCCGCTTGCTGTAAATTTGGTTGCTTCAGCTGTCAGTAGTACATTTGGTAAGTAGTTGCCTTTTTCGGCGTTATATTTCACTTGCAACATTTCAACATTAAGCCCTGAAAGAAATAATTCGATTCTTTTCTCAAGTCCCTGACGGATGGAATCCTCAAGGTTTAATTCAGGTAGATCAGTTTTTGTTAAACCATCATCTGGTACAAATTCTGAACTATCATTTAATCCAATTAACGTTTTAAAATTGCAGTTTGCCACATGGTAATTGTTTTTTACTTCTTCGAGTTCCGGCTCCAGTTTTGAAATCTCCAGTTCCGCTCTAAGCAGATCATATTCGGATACAAGTCCGTTCTCATGTAGCTTTTGAACTCTTGTGAAGTGTTCATTTGCCAGATTAAGGGCTTCAGCTTTAATCTTTACAACTTCATTTAAGAGAACCAGTTGGTTATAACTGTTTATTACATTAAAGACAAGATCCTCTTCTTTGAGTTCGTAATTCTTTTTTTGCAGGCTTCTGTATTTATTGGCAACTCTGATACCATTAATCAGTTTACCGCCTGAAAAGAGTAATTGTTCCATTTTCAGCTGGGCAGCAATACTTGTTTCTTCTTTTGTTTTAGCTGGTAACATAAAAGCATCAAGTGTATTCGCAAGATCGGCTTCATCTGTTACATTATTAAAACTAAATCCGGTTTGAGTTGCATCAGGCATATAAGTTTTTGAAGCTTGCACAGACCCGTTTAAATTAATTTGAGGCAATAAAGAACCTCTGACTTCACGATATAAATATTCTGCTCTTTCCACTTCTTCTGCTTCAGCCATCAATTGTTTATTGTTCTTTTTAGCAAGCTCAATTGACTCATTTAATGACAAAGCAGATAAAGAAAGAATAGTATAACTTAACAATAATAGTATTAAGCTAATTCTTTTTAACTGCATTTTAACTCCTTTTTTTTATTCCATATAGAATAATATATATAAACAGATCATATTCTTTGATAAACTTTTCAAATCCTTCTTTACTAAGGGTAACATTTATGTCATCATCACCTAAGAAAAACCATCTGATTAAAACCTCAATCAGCTTTTCTACATCAACATTTTCATCAACCTCCTGATTAGCCTGAGCTTCCCGGATCAGACTCACTAATTTTTCATAAAGCATTGCTCTGTTCTCATTTTTAAAATTGCTAATTTTTTTAAGCAAGGATTTAGAAGGTGTTTTAAGTGCTTCAAAATATATGGGGTATTTTTCTATAGCATATTTAATGGGTAATTCAATCATTAGTTTAAACTTCTGATCAAAACTGGTACATTTTGACATTTCCTTTTCTACCAGATTTCTAATCATTTTGTGATAATGAACGACCAACTCCAGGAAAATGTCTTCTTTTGATTTAAAATAATAATAGATCGTTCCTTTCCCAATATATGCTTCGTTAGCGATATCATCCATAGACGTCTTTGCATATCCGTATTTTTCAAATATGCTCTCTGCTGTATTTAGTATCAGTTCTTTTTTATCACTAATCTCATTCATTTCATTTTTTGCCTTTCTTATACTACCAGAATTACTCATATTTCTTATTAGAACTCACCTTTTAAAATTTGTTTCGACTATTTATAAAGAATGGTCAGATTTGTAGTAAAATAAAGAGCCTCCATTGGGAGGCTCTTTTATATCATGCGATTATGGCATTATATTTTGTAAGAGAGTTTTTGCATCAGCTTTGTCCATCATACTGATTGGAAGAGCAAACAGATAACCTTTACCTTTAGCTCCGGTTAATGTACCATTTTCTTTTACAAAGCAGATGGCTTTATCATTATATTCAGTATAATCCGCTTCATTTTGAGGGGAATTTGGATCTTGCCCGTTAGGTGTTTTACAAACGGTCTTATACATTACATAGTTTGGATTTACATTTTTGAAATAAGAAATAGTTGAAAGACCTTGTTTTTGTTTAACAATTGAAACCAATGCAGTTGCTGTTGTATCAACTTCAATATTATTAGGTTGGTTTGTAGGTGAGAATATACGGATAATATAAGGTTTCTGAGCATAGTTACCTGTTGGATTGATTGTATATGCGTTTTCTGGATCAGAAGGTAAACCAAAGTGAGTAGTGAAAAGATATTCTTCAACAGAGAGCATATTTTTATGAGTAAAGGCAACATTATCGCCACCAGAAATGATAAGGGTCCCGTTGATATTTAAGAAAATTCTGTAAGGATCAGCATCAGAGTTAACTTCAAAGAAACCAAAAGGTTTGAAATCTCTGTAGAAAATGACATATTTGTACTGTTGAAGGAAACTTGGAGCAAATGGGTTGTTATTATAATCTTTCATACTTGTATTTAAATTACTAATTGCAGAAACCCATGGTAATCTTTGAGCAAAATGAACATTCATTTCTGGATGGATTTCTTTTAAAGTATTTAAGTAGAAATCTTTAATCAGTAATGATACAGCTTCATTAGCTTCAGATGTTAATACAAGTATATCCTTTCTAGCTTCAACAGGGGTCGGTGCAACAACTTCAAACTGGAATACAGCAGGAGTTGGATCGGTTTTACCTTGTAAGTCTTCTGTTTTTATGATTAAAGTATGAACGCCAGCTTCTAAACCACTGATATTGATTTTCTGAGAAATATCATGACCTGCAGGTATTTTTAACCAATTTGGGTCAGTATTTCCAAATGAAGCTTGAGTTGCATCGTCTTTTAATGGACCGAATTGATATCTTTGACCATCTAACTGAATCAGGTAATATGAAATTTCAGTTTGATAATCAGTACCTAAAGAGTCACGTGGCACAGATTTTTTTGTATTATCAGGATCATTATCATTAAATTCACCTTCATATCCCCATCTTAACCAAACTTTCAGGTTATTATTGGTATTGTTAGCCATAGCAGTTAGTTTAAATTCAGTTGGTGTTAATAATGTATCTCCAGTTACATTTACGTTATTTACAGGATGTAAGAAGAAAGGTCTTGCAATCTTAGTTCCGGTAGGTGTTTTAATAAAAGGTAAAACTTCAGTTGCACCTGGATCTTGTCTTTCGATATAATGATTATCACCGAGTGCATAGCATTTTTTATGATAAACTAAAGTTTGAGGGAAGTAGCTGCCATTGACAAAGAATCTGTAAGAGCGTACATCAGATTTGATACCTGCAAGATCGACGGCTCTGACTCTCAATATGGTAATTGTTTGTCTGTCAGTCATTATTTCACCAGTTACAGGGTTTTTATAATTACTTTCAAGATTTGGATTTTCAGTTGCAGTTAATACTTTTTGTTCAACGTTATCTTCATCACGGGTTGTCATCCATGGATATTCGTATGAAGGATTAACGGTTAATGTATCAACATTCGTATCAGTTGGATTTGCTAATGGATAACGTACCAGCTGATATTCAAAATACCATGGTGTTGAACCGACATAAGGATCATTATCATTCATCGTAAACACAAGCTTAACGCCCTGACCAATTTCGTTAGGCACAATTGTACCGTCATCTTCTTCTTTTTCAAATACACCTTTAGAAGTGGATGCAAACACGATTGGTTTATGAGATTGTGCATTAAAATATTTTCTTTTGATTGAGCTGATTTCTCCTCTGTTGTCGATAGCAACCACTTCAAAAGCAGATACAACTAATGAAGAATCACCATTAACATTTGCAGGGAAATTGATCGTAGCAGTCACATCTTCAGTCCAGATGGTTCTCTTGTTTGGATCAGTAACACCACTTGGAGTATGAATAATCCAACCATATTTTGAGTCAATACTTTTTAAAACAGCAGGGGTAAACTGGCCATTCGTATCGATGGTATCATTACCAGGGGTAACAATAGGAATACCAGCTGAATTAAGGACTCTGTATGCGTATCCTTTAACAGATCCGTCAGAATCGTATGCATTCCAGTAGATTTTCTGCTGAAACAGAATTACTTCATTTGCAGTTGTATTGACAGTGTCAGTACCTGCATAAGAGGTAATAAAGATTTCAGGGGCCTGATTTGGCTTCATTTTGCCAGAATCACAAGCACTTGTAATTAAAGCAATTATAAGCAGAACGCTTGCAGTTACAAGTAATACTGCACGTTGTTTAAACATAGTTCCTCCTATATTTTATATCTTTCTTTTTAAATACACTACTATATTTAGGCATAATTTCATAAATAAAACAAATTAGTCAACCATTTTATTTGTTTTTTTTCATTTTTTTTGCAGACCTTGCCACGTGGGAGAGTAAAATGCTTGTTGTTACAGATCCAACGCCTCCTGGAACAGGGGTAATCGCCTGACATTTAGGCAAACAATCCTGATAATCAATATCTCCGACATAAATGTTTTTACCGCTTTCATCCTTTATTTCATTGATGCCTGCATCAATAATGATACAGCCTTCTTTAATCATTTCTTTTTTAATCAAATTGGCTTTTCCTACTGCAGCTACGAGAATATCTGCCTGACGTGTATAATTCGAAATATCTTTGGTTTTGGAATGGCAGATGGTAACAGTTGCATTACCAGTGGAAGATTTGTGTAAAAACAGATTTGCAACTGGTTTTCCAACAATATTACTTCTACCAATGACAACAATATGTTTAGATTCTGTTTCGATTTGATAATGACGAATGATTTCCAGTACTGATTCAGCAGTACAAGGAATAAAACAATCCTGTTCTAAATACAATTTTCCGGCATTCATCGGATTAAAACCATCCACATCCTTATCAGGGCAAATTAAATTGTTGATAAAATCTTCGTCAATATCTTTTGGTAGAGGTTTTTGTAACATGATGCCTGACACAGAATCATCCTGATTAAGCTGCATTATGATATCAACGAGAGAAGGTTGATCCATCATCTCATATTTTTGAAGTCTGACTTCTATACCTGATTTCTTGCCTTGTTTGACGATATTACTTACATAGTATTCTGATGCAGGGTCATCACCTATCAAAATTACGACAAGACATGGAGACAAATTTTCATTATCAATCATTTCTCTGGTTACTAGATTTAGTTTGTCGGCTACTCCCTTGCCTTTTAAAATTGTTGTTTCCATTTATTCTCCTGATTTCAGCGTGAAATACTGTCCAGTACTTTTTCTCTGATTCTGATTATTGACACAGCCCGTCCTGTTTTGTCATCTAATTCAACCAAAACAGCATTGACATAAATCTTTTCAAAAGAAACTTCATGTCTGACGGGCAAGCCTTTCTTAATTTTTTCAATCGCAATTTCTTTTTTGATTCCAATCACAGAATCAACAGGTCCACTCATTCCGACATCTGTAATATATGCAGTACCCTGAGGGAGAATTTCTTCATCAGCAGTCTGAATATGCGTATGAGTTCCGACTATTGCGCTTACAAGACCATCAAAATAAAAACCAAAAGTTCTTTTTTCAGCAGTTGATTCTGCATGAAAATCGATTAGGATATGTTGACTTAAACCTCTGAATTCTTCAATTCTTTTTTCCAGTGCAAAAAAGGGGGAATCTACAGGGCTCATAAATGCCTGTCCGCAAAGACTGGAAATCAGTAACTTTTTATCGTTTTTTTCAAGCAGGGCATAGTCGTTACCTGGAGCAGCAGAAGGAAAATTTAATGGTTTAACCAGTCGTTTCTCGTTGATAATGACATTGATACCATCTTTTTTATCCCATAGGTGGTTGCCACTTGTCAATCCATCTACACCGGCATCAAAGATTTCTCTGACAGAATTTTCTGTAACCCCTTTTCCATCGGCAGCATTTTCACAATTAGCAACAACAAAATCAACTGGATTCGTTAAAAGGAAAGAAGGCAGAAAGGCTTTTAAAGCCTTCCTGCCTGGTCTTCCAAATATATCTCCAAAAAAAAGAATTTTCATTTTACTTTGCGATGGCAGTCTGTCGGGTTTCTCTTAAGACTGTTACTTTTATTTGTCCAGGGTATTGAATTTCTTTTTCTATTTGTTTTGCAATATCCATAGCAATAAACATCGTTTGATTATCATCGATATTCGCAGGATCAACGATAATACGCAGCTCTCTGCCTGCCTGAATAGCAAATGATTTATTCACGCCTTCGAATGAGTTAGCAATTTCTTCCAGTTTTTCGAGTCTCTGCATATAGGTTTCTAACATTTCGCGTCTTGCACCTGGTCTTGCACCAGAGATCGCATCAGAAGCCTGAGCTAAAACAGCGTAAACGCTTTCTGGTTTAACTTCTTCATGGTGAGATTCAATTGCATTAACGACTAACTTACTTTCTCCGTTTTTACGTGCAAAATTAGCACCCAGAACAGCATGTGAACCATCAAACTCATGATCAATTGCTTTACCAATATCATGCAAGAATCCGCATCTACGCGCAATTTCCTGATCAAGCCCGAGTTCCTTAGCCATAATACCACAAATCCATGCTGCTTCAATACTGTGATTAAGTACATTCTGACCATAACTGGTACGATAGTGTAAACGACCAATTAATTTAATCAGATTAGGCGATATATTATGGATATTGGTTTCAAGGCATGCTTTTTCACCTATAGAGATCAGAGTTGTATCCATTTCTTTTCTGGTTTTTTCAATCAATTCTTCGATTCTGCCAGGATGAATTCTGCCGTCTGCAATCAATTTTTCAAGTGATAAACGGGCAATTTCTCTTCTGACAGGGTCAAAACAGGATAATACGACTGCTTCTGGAGTATCATCAATAATCAGATCAACTCCAGATGCTTTTTCAAATGCACGGATATTTCTACCTTCACGTCCAATAATACGACCTTTCATTTCATCTGATGGCAGAGAAACGACTGCTACGGTTGATTCTGAAATATGATCAACAGCCATTCTTTGAACGGCTGTAGAGATAATTTCAGCTGCTTTTTTATTGGCATCCATTTTTAATTGTTCAGTATCCTGACGAATTTCATTGATACATAAATTTCTTGCATCCTGTTTCATTTCTTCTCGTAAGATTTGAACAGCCTGATCACGGGTAAGTCCGGCAACTTCTTCCAGTTTTTTCTTTTGAGCATTAACCAGATGTTCGATTTCTTCAGTTTTTTTGTTTAATGCGTCTTCTTTTTGTTTTTGTTTCTTTTCTGTTTCGCTTAAAGCCTGTTCTTTTTTATCCAGAACTTCCAAACGTTTATCAAAACTGTTTACACGTTCATTGAATTTATTCTCAAGATTTCTGACTTCTTTTTGTCTTTCTTTAATATCGTTTTCGTAGCCTTTTTGAATTTTAAACCATTCTTCTTTGGCATCTAACACGACTTTTTTCTTTAAATCTTCAGATTCTCTTTTTGCTTTTTCAATAATATCTTTAGCGATGGCTTCTGTTTGTGTAATTTCTTTGAACGCTGTATTTTTCTTAATGATATACAGAGCAAAAGAAATACCAAATCCTAAAATCAACCCGATCAGGGTTGTGATAATATATATTATCATAAAGTTATTCCTCCAGGTTTATTAAGCCCTGCTCATACCGTACTTTAATTGACCTCGAAACCAAAGTTACAAGGTGGGCATCTACCTTTTGAGCCTTATAGATCCTGTATAAATACAGGCATGTATGCCACTCATGGCTCGATTCCCGTTCCAAATGCGGTTCCTCTACAAATTTAAAGCACGAATACAGCAGGGTAAAAATCTATAAAGTTTGTAATAAAGAATTGACTTTATTTAATTCTTTTTCCAAATCCTTATTTTTTGCTTCTAATTCGTAAATTCTTTCAACCAGATTGAGCCCGGAAAGAATGAATAATGTCTTTTGATCCAGTGTTCCATATTGCTTGCTTAAATTGCGCAACCAGGTATCCAGATACTCTGCATACTCCTGTATCAGCTGGGCATTATCACCTGTAACAGATACTTTTTGCCCGAAGACATTAACATCTACCTTTTTCATCGCGAGCCTTTCTGATTACAAGTCGATCAGCTGAGAAAGAACCACATCAATTTTTGAAGCAGCTACTTTGGTGATATTTTCAAGATTATCATTATTATTTTTTAGATTTTGATTTTCTTGTTGTAATTGTGCTACATTTTCCTGAAGACCTTTTATCTGTTCTTCAAGACCATGGTTTGTATTCGTCAGAGAATTATAAAGATCATCCAGTTCCACATAATCCATTTCAAGTTTATTCTTATCCTCAGTCAACTGAGCATACTTTTCTTTCAATTTTGTGTAGTTGTCGATTAAAATTTGTACTTTTTCGATAATTGGCATAGGGCTTTCAGTTTCTTTTACTTCTTCTTCAGCTGCATTTATCGTTAACTGTTCCATATTCTTACCTCATTTCTATCTGATATTTTGACTTTAATTTGTCAATTACTGAGCTAATTAAAGAATTAATGTATTCATCCGTCAAGTTTTTTATTTCAGGAATGATTAAAATGTTCAGAGAAAGGCTTCTGAAGCCGGTTTGAATCTGCTTGCCAGTAAATTCATCAAAGGGAATTACTTCTTTGATCAGTTTTGGATTACATTGAATAATATCTTCAACGATTTTTTGAACAGGATACTCTTTTGATACGACAAAGGAAATATCTCTGGATACGGATTGTAATTTTGGTATCTCGCTGAAGATCACATCATTCTTGTCCATTAAATCAAGACATTGACTAAAATTGATTTCAAAAGCAAACAATTCTTTTTCAAAATCGAAGTTGAGTAACACTTTAGGATCTAATTTACCAAAAGAACCAATCACTTTTTTGCCTGTTTTGATTAAAGCAGACAGGTTCTCCTGATAAAAAGGATCCTGGCATATTTCTATCTGGTATTTTTTAACAGGAAATAATGACAATAAAGACTGAATAATGCCTTTCAAATAGAAGAAATTCACTGACTCGGTTTTGTTTTTCCAGTGTATTGGATTAATATTACCTGATAATACACCGCTCACAGACCATTTTTCAGTGCCTAATTTATTCTCTGATTTGAAGAATACTTTGTTCAGCTCGAATAGTTTGATATTTTCCTGTCCATGGTTAAAATTATAAGCAGCATTTTTAATCAGACCAGGCAACAAAGTGCTTCGCATAATGGATGAAGCCTGTCCCTGAGGATTCATGATTTCGACACAGTTTCTGCGATAATCATCATCAGCGAGCTTTAACATATCAAAGTAAGCAGGATCTGAAAATGAAAGATTTAATACCTCATAAAAACCCTGAGTTACCAAGAAATCCTGCACTTTTCGACGCAAGAGTAATGATGTTTTATTGCTGATTTCATGTCTGTCCGGCTTAGATGGAACGGAGTTGTAACCATGTAAACGAATAATTTCTTCAATCAAGTCAATTTCACGTTCCAGATCTCTTCTCCAGGAAGGAATTTTGAAGGACAATGAATCTGTTTCAGTTTTAACAAGGCTCAGACCAAGAGCAGTCAGATATTGGGTGATGATTTCATTATCCAGGTCTAAGGTAAGTAATTTTTTGACACGTGAAGGTCTGAGAATGACAATAGCGTCTTCTTTTGGTGCAGGATAGGCATCAATCATTGATTGAGTAAGTGTTCCTCCACAAATAGAAAGAATCAGCTCAATTGCACGCTTTGCCACAAATTCGGCTACAATGTCTGAAGTGCCGCGTTCGAAGCGATAAGATGAATCCGTAAAGATTTTTTTCTGATATGATGTACGGCGAATCTGACTGGGGTTAAAACACGCACTTTCAAGAACAATAGCTGTTGTTTCATCAGTGATATGAGAGTTTTCACCGCCTATAATACCGGCTAATGCCATCGCTTTAACCTGATCAGCAATAACCAGTTCTTCTCCGTTTAGTGTATATGTGTTATGATCAAGCGCAGGGAAGATTTCTTCTTTGTGAGCTTTACGAATAATGATCTGATTGCCTTCCACTTTTGCTTTATCAAAAGCATGAAGCGGATGTGCATATTCCATCATGACAAAGTTCGTTATATCTACCACATTGTTAATGGGTTTAATGCCACAAGCTACCAGACATTCTTTTATCCAGGCAGGGCTTTCGGCAATCTTTACACCTTCGATTACGTTGGCAATATAGCGTGTGCATAACTCGGGTTCCTGAATATTAACGGTTAGTTCAGGTTTTTCAGTATTTGGATAATCTTTAAGCATTGGAAGGGTCAGATCTAAATCCAGCTGAGCAGACAAGTCCTGAGCCACACCAATCATGCCCAGTAAATCAGGTCGGTTTGGTGTAATTTCCACTTCATAAACGGTATCAGATAAATCAAGGTATTTACCTAAAGTTTCCCCTACAGGTGCATTTTCTTCTAAAACCAGGATACCTTCATGATTCTCAGATATGCCTAATTCTTTTTCAGAACAGATCATACCAAAGGATTCTTCGCCTCTCAGCTTAGTACGTTTAATAACGATATCTCCAATTGTAGTACCTGTTCTGGCAAAAGCAATCTTTTGACCCTGCGCACAGTTAGGAGCGCCACAGACAACCTGTACGGTATCAATGCCATCAAAAACCTGACATACAGAGAGATGATCTGAATTTGGGTGAGCTTTTTTCTCTTTGATTTCAGCGACGACAATATGATTCAGTAATTCATTGGTTTGATGTACTGCCTCAACTTCTATACCTGAAAACGTTAATTTATCTTTTAATTCTTCTGTGCTTAAATCTATATCAAGATACTGTTTGAGCCATTTATAACTAATATTCATTTATTTCCTCATTCATACTGCCGTTTAACCGGCAATGCTATTCACGCTTTGCTGTAGGACAAGCATCCAGCTTGTCAATCTTCACAAGCTGGCAGCTTGTGTTACAATATCCTATTTTCTTAACTGACTGAACTGTTTAAGAAAACGGATGTCGTTTTCGTATAAAACTCTTAATCCGGGTATGTTGTATTTTAATATGGTAATACGGTCTATGCCCAATCCAAAGGCAAAACCGCTATATTTTTCTGAATCAATCCCAACCATTTGTAAGACATTCGGGTCAACCATTCCGGCACCGCCCATTTCAAGCCATCCGGAGCCTTTACAAATGGAACAACCTTTACCGCCACAGTTTACACAGGAAATGTCAATTTCGGCTGAAGGTTCTGTAAAAGGGAAAAAGTGGGGTCTGAATCTGGATTTCATCTGACCGCCAAACATCTTTTTAACAAAGGTATTTAAGGTGTCTCGTAAATCCTGGAAAGTAACATTTTCATCCACTACCAGTGCTTCCACCTGATGGAAAGCAGGAGAATGAGACGCATCCGGTTTATCATTACGATAACAGCGTCCTGGAGAGATAATTCTGATAGGAGGTTGATAATTTTCCATGGTTCTGATTTGAACAGTGGAAGTCTGTGTACGGAGCAGTACATCATCCTGAATATAAAAAGTATCCGCTAAATTTCTGGAAGGGTGATCTTTAGGCGTATTCAAGGCATCGAAGTTATGATATTCATCTTCTATGTCAAAACCTTCAGCAATATCAAAACCCATGCTGATAAAGGTATCTTCAATTTCACGCCAGACAATTGTCATGGGGTGTAAACTGCCATGTTGAATTGTGTAGCCAGGCATACTCAGATCGACTTTGCTGTCTTGCAGGGTTTTCTGATATTCTTTTTCACGAATCAGGTCTTCCTGTTCTTTTAATAAAGCCTCAATCTTTTCTTTGGCGATATTGATTATTTTACCGACAGCCGGTCTTTTTTCAGGGCTTAAAGAGCCCAGAGTTTTCATTACTTCCATGATTTCACTTTTTTTGCCAATATATTTGGCTTTGATGTTCATCAATTCATGAATACTCTGAGCACCCTTAATTTCATTATCTGCGGATGCAATAATGAGATTTAATTTTTCTTCCACGATTAGTTTCCTTTAGCGGATTTAGCAGTTTCGCATAAAGCCGTAAAAGCAGCTGGTTCGTGCCATGCTAAGTGAGCAAGGGTTTTTCTGTTAACATTGATATTTGCTTTATTTAATCCATCAATTAAATTGCTGTAAGACATACCATTGATTCTGGCAGCAGCATTGATACGAACGATCCATAACTGTCTGAATTGTCTTTTTTTCTGTTTTCTGTCGCGATAAGCGTATCCCAAACCTTTTTCTACGGCTTGGCGGGCGGTGCGATATAATTTACTCTTAGCACCGTAATAACCTCTGGCTGCTTTGAGGAATTTTTTATGTCTTCTGTGACTTGCTACATTATTCGTCGATCTTGGCATTGTTCATCTCCTTCCTGATTACATTCCTAATAATTTTGCGATTCTTGGATAATCTGCATTTGATACTAAAGCGCCTTTAGCAAGAGCTTTTTTTCTCTTGTGGCTTTTAGAAGTCAAAATGTGTGAATGTCCGGCATGGTGTCTTTTAATTTTTTTAGTTCCTGTAATTGTGAAGCGTTTTGCAGCAGCACGATGTGTTTTTATTTTCGGCATTTTTCCTCCTTAATGAATTGACCGATTTATTCTTCTGTTTCTATTAATTCTTCAGCATCATCTTCCAGGTCGTCATGATCAATTTCAACCGGTGTATCGGCAACGACCAGACCTAATTTAACCAAAATTTTATCGATTTCTTTTTTTGGAGAAACGATCATGGTTAAAAGGTTTTTTTCGGAAGCTGGTTTGGTATCAACATCAACTAGCTCTTTTAAATCTTCCACTAAACGTTCAAGTACGTTGTAACCCAATTCTTTATGAGCCATCTGACGACCTTTGAATTTAACGGTAAATTTCACTTTGTTGTGTTGCTTTAAAAAGCGAAGGGCATTGTTCTTTTTAAAATTGTAATCATGGTCATCTGTATTTGGACCAAATTTGATTTCTTTAATCTGAACAATATGCTGTTTTTTCTTAAGTTCGCGTGATTTACGTTCTTTTTGATAGTAATATTTACTAAAATCCAGTATTCTGCATACTGGTGGTTCAGCGTTTGGAGAAATTTCTACCAGATCAAGATCAGCATCTTCAGCTAATTGTAAAGCCTTCTGAATACTGACTACACCTACTTGATTTCCCTCTTCATCAATAAGACGAACTTCAGCTACGTCGATTTCTTTGTTTGTTCTTTCTTTTGGTACGACGGCTTTTGTCTTTGACTTGCCCTTACGAATGCGTATTATAATTGCCTCCCGTTCTGATTTTTCGTACTACAAGTATCTTGCTTGTAGCCATTTGTACTATAAGCATCTTGCTTGTAGCCGGATGATTCACTCTATAATGTAAAAAAAGCGGGTTACGAATAACCCGCTTTTCTGTATATAATCACTTTCTGACTATCTTTATGACCTTAGTAGTAACCGGTTCCAGGCGCAGAGTCTTTCATCTGCGAGCGACCCTAAGGTAGAAGCACGGGCTTCTTTTTACTCTTCTAAATACAATTAATTAATTTTGATAAATCCGTCAAGCAGAATTTTATTATCCAACATCCAAACCCCGAAGGGGTGACATGATTGTAGAAAAATGGATAAACAATATTCAAATCCCGAAGGGGTGACATGATTGTAGAAGGTGGCATGATTGTAGAAAATCAGTTAATCAAGCCATACAAACAGGTATTTTTCGTTGTATTCAATTTCAAATTTTTGAAGAAAATCAATATATTCCTCTTTAAATGTTTTCTTTTGATGATGCTCTTCCTGATTAGCAATATAATGATATACATTTTCTATTTGAGAATGGGAATATGAAAAAGCACCATATCCTTCCTGCCAGGAAAATCTTCCCATGACGAACCGATGTTCGTTTATAAAATTGGAAGAATTATTTTTGATGTCACGTATCAAATCTGATATATTGATTGTATGTTTTCATCCAACAAAAATATGAACATGGTCTGCAACACCGTTTACAATAATGGGTTTTTGATCTTTCCCTTTGATAATGCCAGTCATATACTTAAACACCTCATCACGCCAAGGCTTTTGCAATAGGTTTTCTCTGCCTTTTACAGCAAAAACATATTGGATATAAATTTGTGAAAATGTATTCGCCATCATTTCCTCCTACAATCCTGTCACCCCGTTGGGGTTTGATTCTGATGAAACATATATTCTACAATCATGTCACCCCGTTGGGGGTTGATTCGGATTGACATTTCTTCTTATCCAAGCATCCTCATCTCCTTGTTGTCAGAAAGGAGTTTTTTTTTCTTTCATAAAATACAATCCCTACTCTTTTGATATGTTCTGTGAGGTCTGGATTATCAATCTCATCATATACGGATATATCAAATTTGTAAGGGAGGTATAAGTTATCCAGTTTGTCCATTAACTCATAAATCGTATTCAAAGATAGCTGATGCCCCTGAAGTGTCAGATCGATATCAGAACCGATTTTATAATTCCCTTTTGCCCGTGAGCCATAGAGAATTACCTTTTCTATATCCGGTATCTCTTCAAAAACGGCATTTATTTTATTTATAACTTCAGTATCAAGACCGTACATTTAATTTTTTCCTGCTTCTCTTTTTAAAACAATCAAAAGCTCTTCAAAAGCTTCATGATATTTATCAATGATATTATGATAGATTTTATTGGCAGTTTCTTCGTGATAGGTATGACTGGTAAGCTGACGACTTTTAATGGATTCCATCAAATAATCGCCTTTAGTGATCAGTCCTCTTCTAAAAGCCATTCTAAAGGCATCTTTACTGCCATATATCGATGTCTCTCCCTGATTTTCAAAGAAATCTTTAATAACATTCCATGCTAATTCAAAAGTAAACTCAAATGATTGTATTAATCCCTGTTTTTCCAGGTCACTCAGGTCTCTTACTGTAGCCAGTTCAACTGCTTTTGACAAATTATTAAACGCTTTTTCGTAATTACTTAAGCGTTGAATCCATCTAATATCCTGCTCCATTTAGTTCTCCTGTAAAATCTGATCTTTTTAAGTATAAGGAAATACCCTCAATACTGATGCTATTTACATTAATAAAATCATCTTATTCGGACTTTTACATATTGTCAAACACTTTTTTAAATATTGTGTAATCATGTCATTTCTACAATCCTGTCACCCCGTTGGGGTTTGATTCTGATGAAACATCATTTCTACAATCCTGTCACCCCGAAAGGGGTTGATTGGATTGATTCAAATGTCTTGAAATCTATTAAAATTACGGAAAATATTCTTATTATATTCATATGATTCCCTTATCTATCCTGTAGAAAACCTCTTTTTTTACTACGATTCACTTCTTATTTATTTTCATTTTGACTGCGAAGTTGAATAGGTTTGGAATAGGAATCAAAGAGGGAGAAACAGGGAGCATTCAGGGAGAATTTCTGAATTATTGAGAATGATAATTAATTTGACAGATATAATACAAGACAGAACAAAATTAATGATATTGAAAATTCGTCATAATAAAAGAGGATTTGCATAATGCAAATCCTCTTCATAATTTTAAGAAAATGATTATTTATCTAAGTAAAAACCTGATCCGATAAAATAATCTGTTCCAGGAATCATTTCAGCGAAGATGATTTTCTTTTCTTCTTTTTTTGTATTTGGGTTTTCAAAATTGATAACGCCAAATTTCTTTTCTTTTAAGCATTTTATAGATTCTTGTAAACTGAGATTACCACGACTGTCTTTAATATTCATAAGGTTTTTACCTTCAAAGTCAGGTTGAGTGGCATGTGCGATATTGGTACCATCTAAAGCATAAATGTAAAAGTAACCGGACTTATCATCAAAAAAGCGGATGGATTTGATAAATTTACGGCACATTTTAATCTTTTCTGCCTGGGGCAGATTGGCAATGATGGAACCTAATCCCTGAGCGGCAATCTGAGTACTGTTCATTAAAACCACTTTTTTAATTGCGACCTGTTCATCTTCTTTCACTTCATTTTGACAGTGCTGAGCAAAACCCAGACTGAACGTTAACAACAATGAAAGGGTTAATAAAACTTTAAAAAAATTGCTTTTTGAGTGACGTATAAATACCATTTTTTTCTCCTTTTTTATCTTCACTTTATAGTGTATTTTTAAAACCTTGAATTATAAGTTCTTCAAAGTGTTAAATCTTTTTTCTTTTAAATCAAATCCGTGCATATAAAAAGTCAGTTCTAGTTGTTATAAAAAATCAGAATGATGTTATATTTACCTCTCAATATTCTTATTTTTTACAAAAAATGAAATTACAAAAATATTGTCAATAAAAATATTCGGGATGAACGATGTTTATGCCTTTTTTTTTGTACATTACAATAGGTTATAAGAATTTTAAATATGTTCCTCACAATAAGCCAGCTCCCAGCCATGAAAGACGATAATGACTTTTTTCAGAGTAACCTTTCCAAAAGGAGGCAGACCCAGCATCTGACGTTCATATTCATCTTCAGCGTATTGATCAAGCTGGTGTTTAGCTTCCTTAATTTTCTGTTGTAGGAGGTCATCAAATTCTGTATCTTTGATACTTCTTTTAATATATTTCAGTTCAATCAGATAAGCAAATTTGATGTCTTTGTACTTGATGTAAAAAGGCTTCATGATGAGGTCAGCGTAACCCTTATTCATTTCTTCTTCAGAGGCTGAGATATAGAAATCATAGATATTCAGATAAGACAGATAGAATGTTTTTACAATACTCTCACCATCAATAAAATCTCTGAGAGAAGTCTGTTTTTTTATTTCGCTTTCGATAAATTCAAAGGCGGGTTTAAATGTGCCTTTAAATGCCATATCCCTGATTAACAAAAGTAATTCGTAAATATCTAAAGAGAAATCATAAGCCTCTTCAAAAGAGTTTCTGATGTATTCAAAAATCATTTGTCTGATCGTTTCATTGGGGATGCATAAGAAAGGCAGATTGGAAGTTGTCTTATCAGAATAGGTAAGCAAACCAAAAAAATACAGGAGAGAAATGAAATTCTCTTTATGAGTGATTTTATCAAAAGGAAAGCTGGTTTTTATGTTTGATTCTATTCCGTTATCTCTGATAATATCGGATAGTTTCTGAAAGTTACCGTTTAGTTCTTTGTCTTTCAAAATAAGATATTGCAGTTTTCCATAATCCATCCGAAGATTATCATCTATGAGATTGGAGGGGATTTCTTTTGATCGAATAGCTTCTTTTAAAAAATACAAAACAGCATCCGTATTATATACACACTCTTGACCTTTTTTTGAAAACTGATAATGATTATACCATTTTTTCATGGTTTCTAAGGATTCTTCTTTGTCAACTTGAAGTTCTCCTACCGAGATATAATAATCCAAAATGGCATTCACATCTGTTTCTGTAAAGCCTAAGAGATTATTAAATGCCGGAGATATGGAAATATTATCGCCCAGATTAAATCCGCTGGTCACATCATCCATAGTAACCGGCGATACTCCGGTAATGAACATCCTGGCAAGTCCAGAGCCTATACCAGAAGTTAGCAATTTCAGATTGGTAAAAAACTGCTTGAAATAACCTGCCTGTCGGGTAATTTTTTTATATTCCCCTTCGCCAAAATCAGTCAGCAGGGTGTTGGTAAAGTTATCATATTCGTCTATGAAAAGATATATTTTATAATCTTCTTCAGAAAGCTCAGTTGCTATGACATGTAATTTTTCATGAGCTGAACTTACCAGAGAAATTTTATCGTGAAGTCTTTGAGGAAGATAATCTCTGTATTTGTAAATAAATTTATCCAATACAATCAGGCAGTAGTTGTTAAAATCATCCTGTACTTTGTCTTTATCTTTTAAAACGGCAGAAAAATTAAAATATAATGCTAAGTATTTTCCTCTTTCACTGGTAGGATTGCTAAGTATCCATGTCTCTCTGTATAGCTCTTCAAACCGGTCTTTATATTTAATATCATAATAAGCCTGCAATGTACTTAAAAAAAGAGATTTCCCAAATCGGCGGGGTCTGATGAGAAAAACAAATCTGGTTTTTTCCAATTCAGGAATGAACATGGTTTTATCAATATAGTATTCATTTTTGCTATTTACAGCCTCAAAGTCGCTTAGCCCATAAGGTATTCTTTTTATCTTATCCATAATCTCTCCTTATGACATGATTACAAGTCTCCAAAATATTGTCAAGCAGGAATTAATAAAGACAACAGGAGCAGAGGTGTAAGCCCTGATAACTACTAAAATCACAGGGCTTTGCCCCTGGATTTCGTGGGTGTCATTGCTACGAAGATGTCAGAGCTACGCTACTGGGTTTTGTGTGGTTGTAGTCATCGCATGGACATACAACATAAAAGGGTCTGTAGGGATTTGCGAAGCGAAGCGCCGTAAATCCGCAATTGTACTGCATGCAATCAAAAGCACGATTAGGGGCTTTAGCCCAGACATCA
>JAKQQL010000255.1:0-32926 GCA_029564175.1 Candidatus Cloacimonadota bacterium | reverse complement strand
TGGTTTGTTGGATTATTGGATAAGAATGACTGCAAATGTTCAGATTACAACCACAGACCCAGGTCGTTTCAATCCTTGGTTTGTTGGATTATTGGATAAGAATCCGTTTCTGAATCTATCTTTTTATATTTCAGACAGATAATAATGATTCTCATCAGCTGATATCTTCAATAGAGATTTGATTTCTATTCAAACAAGACATACTTTATCAATCTCAGACATCTTAAGACACGCTATAATACTATCAAAGAACATTTTCTACCGAATTTTGTCAATAAATTTCTCTCAGGAAATGCAAATATTTCGGTAGGTACAGTCTTCACACTTTCGTTTTTGTTTTGTTCCTTTCGGATAGTAATTCATATTCAGAATAGCAAAGATTTCGTCAACTATTTTCTTTGCTTTTTCTTTTTGTTTTTGTGTAATCGGAATTTCTTCGACATGGTTTTTACTGCGGATATAAACGATAAATGCCTTTGTTACCTGAGTTTGATAGTGTGCCTCAATGAGCAGGGCATACAATACCTGCTGGATAAGCAGGGTTATATACACTTTATTGTTCCAGCTTGCGAATTTATAATCCAGAGGAGCCATGCTTCCATCATTCAGAATCAGGATTTCATCCATTTTCCCAACTAGTTTTAACGTTTCAGAGCTTAGGTAAACATCGCATATTTTATCAGAACAGTTTAATCTCTTTCTAATATAATCCTTATTTCTGACCAGTTTCAGCTCATGGATATCCCTGCCTTTATTAACTAAAGCCCTGCGGTGTTCGTGTTGGGGTATTTTGAGTGAATTCATGTAATAGATAAATCTTGGGCAATAAAGATATTCGATGACTTCAGAGGTCGTTACAAACTGGTTTCCTTCTAGTATCATAAGAATAAAGCCTTTACTTCATCGCTTATGAGCTCTTTGTCAAATGCCTGCCCATACAATATACATGAATTGAAGTCTTCTTTGCACATGGGGAATATATAAACAGAATCAGATTCATCATCACAGATCTCTTCGATTTTTAACTGTAATTCCTTTAACTGTGTGTGATTTAATTCACCCAAAAAGACTGATTTCTGAACCCGATAGATGCCACTTTCCAGGCAGGTCTTTGCTACTTTATTACGTATCCTGTCTTTTTGAATATCATATAGTACCCAGGTTAACATATTTTCTCCTTTATTTCGTTTTTTTAATGCAGATCAATCTGATAAACATATAGGCAATCATTCAGCTACTGCTTATCAGAGCGGATTTACGGCATTTCGCTTCGCTTCATTTCGCAAATCCCTACAGCCCGTTTATACCCATGCCACTTTTTCTAACATCATTACTCCTTGCTCTCTTCCATAAAAATGCTTTTTCTGCCAATCAGGTAATTGGCAAAACTATGGGCATCAGACTGGATCTGATCGATGGTTTTCATATTTCTGTTGCCATATCGGATTACCGTATCGAAATGCTCGACCAACGCAGATAATAAGAGTCTTTTCCCATCTGTATTGACTTTTACGCCGTCTTTGACTGCTTCGCTATGTTCTTCTTTGATCTTATGTCTGGAAAACAAGTAAAAGACAGGTCTGTCCACTAAATAGCGGTATGGTTCTATAAAATCAAAAACCAGTGATTTTTTGTTGTAGTTATCTGTGTGAAGTAAGCCGATATAAGGGTCTAAACCGGCAATAATCAGTGCTTTTTCCACTTTTGAATAAAGAATCCCATAACCATAATTGAGGAAAGCATTAAAGGTATCTTTAGCCGGTCGTGAGGATCTCCCCTCAAATCGGTACTGATCAGGAATCAGCTGACTGAGCGAGCTGAAATACATTCGGGAGTGATTGCCTTCATGTCCCATCAGGCTGGCAGCTGATAGTGAGATTTGATCGCTAATATGTTCTATCTCCTGGCAATGCTTATTCATTCTATCAAGATAATCAGAGAGTTTTTGATCAGCATCAGGTCTCTTTGACAATAGGAGTTTTACAAATTTCTGCTGGTTTTCACATTTTCTGAGTATCCATTTTTTAACAAAGATCAGCCCTTCATCCTGAGTATAAATCTCCAGCTGTTTTCTGCGGATAAAAGTGGTACTGCCTAATTTGGGATACCAGATTCTGCCATAGGGGTCTCCCTGTTCACTTAAAAAAATGATATCGATATTAAACTCCATTGCCATTTGAATTGCATCTGTCGATAGGGTGGCTGCATTAGTGAAAATGACTGATGAGATTTTTTCAGGTGAAAACTGTTTTTTAATGCCATTCATCTCTACTTCGAAGAGCTTTCCCTTTTTATGGAGATATGTGCCGTAACTGGTTAAATATAATTCCATCAGATAATGTAATCCTCCGCTTCCTGAGTGAGTTTAAACCCTGTTTCAGGACTATAACAGGTGTCTTTTCTTTCGTAACTGATATAGAAAAACTCGTCGTTTCCTTCACAGTATTTTTTTTGAAGGTTAATCATGTAAGGCGCCATTTCTCTGAATACTTTTTTTAACTGTGTCTTTCTCTCAAAAGTATCCATTTCCTGGTTTGCTTTCAATTCCTGATATCTCTGATATATCTCACAGGCTGTGTGATCATACTCAATGAAAACCGTACAGGTTTGTAATGAATCAATCAGTTTGAACGCTTCTTTTTCGTGAAAACTAAAGGCACTTTCATAGGATAGATTACTGATTTTACCGATAAGCTGATCAGAGACAGAATGACTGCTTAATTCGTTCAAGCCTTGATAGTATTGCTCTGCCAGGTGATAGAAATTGGATTCAGGTACAGATGTTTTCTGATCAAGACACCTGCGGGTATGGTCTGTCAAGACCTGATCATAGACATAAGCATGCAAAGGCTTCCCTTTTTTATCCAGTAATTCAAAGAGGAAAACCTGAGATTTTTCTTTGCTGTTGTTACGATTGCACCTGCCACAGGACTGAAAGACAGAGTCCAGAGGGGCAAAATCGCGGTACACAAAATCCATGTCGATATCGACACCCGCCTCTATCAATTGGGTAGAGACGACGATCTTCCCTTTTGCTTTTGATTTTATATCTTCTATTCGTTTTAATCGGTGAAGCGGAATCACATGAGAAGATAAAAATAATACATCTCTGTCAGGGAATATATCTTTAAGTCCTTCGCAAACTTCTTTTGCTGATTTTATGGTATTGAGGATAATGAGATGACTCTGGTGCTGATGCCGGCTGATCTGTTCTTCCAGATATTCAAGTAACATGCTCATTTCAATTGCCTGTTTAAACATACTCAGATTTAAGTCTATCCGGTCCAGTTTTTTAAAATAACTGAGTTTCTCTGTTGCCAGTTCTGTGATTTCATGCTTTCTCTCATCAAATATCAGAGGCATGGTAGCTGTAACGAGAATGATTTTGCAATTCAGAAGAGAGACAACTTTTTTCAGTGTTTCTTTGATTAAAAACCAGTATTTGTGAGGAACAGCCTGTATTTCGTCAAGGATAACCACTGAGTTTGAGATATTATGAAATTTACGTAATGCCCTGTTTTGATTGGATAAAAGCGAATGGAGCAACTGATAAAAGGTAGTAACAACAAGCTGGCTTTCCCAGGTCTCGATCAGAAACTCGCTTTCTTTTTCCTTCTGCAGTTCATTGCCGATATAGTAATTTAAATCGCTCAAATGATGGTTTTTTAGTAGTAAATCTGATTCAGGCAAGATCTGATGATATTCGAGAATATTTGCAAACACCTTTTCATTCTGATCAATGATAGAAGTAAAGGGCAGGCAATAGATGATTCTTTCAATAGTCGGGATTGATTCTTTTAACTTAAGAGCCAGATTGATGGCATTTAAGGTTTTACCGGCTCCGGTGGGAAGATTGAGAGAGAAAATTGACTTATCAGGATCCAAATGTTTTTCAGCAGAGAGATAAGCATCTTCTCTGACCTTTGTCATCACATTTTCATTTCTTTTTAGAGAGTTCTTAAAATTAAAGACATAAGCTGATTGCCAGTAATGACTGTGCTCACGGCTTATCTGTTTTTCAAAAATGGCATGCTGTTTATCAGAATAGATTAAGAGGGAAAACAGGTAATTCACCAGAAAATAATCCTGAAAATCCCAGGTTTTGTTTTTTTCTGCTAAAGAATACAGGAATGACTCCCTTTCATCGTTCAGTAAATCTTCAAAGTACTGATGACTCAGCTTATCGGTACTCAGGTATGGCTTATAGATCAGCTTTAATTCCTCATAATCAATCTTCTGACTGATTCTGATCAGGTCATCAGGCTCCAGATCATCAACAAAATTGTCTTCAAAGTTTTTGATCTCTCCATGATGTCTTCTGATTAGTAAATAAGCTAAAAGTGCAGATTTAAGATCTTTGTTACACTGCTCTCTTATCACGAAAAATGCCCACAAGGCAGAGATCTCAGCATGTTTTTTAAATTTATCATTGACTGTTTTACCGGAAAGATAGTCTTGAAAGTAGTGTGAAGCCTTTCCCAAATCATGAAAAAGAAGAACCATCTCTATTAAGTCCTGATATTCTGTGAACAGACCATGCTTTTTCAGTAATGATAAACCGTTTTCCCTGCAGATCCTCAGATGATCTGCCAGTAATATTTCCGGATGTGATTTTAATTTAAATGCCATTGGCTATCCTTTTATACTCTTTTCGTACTGCGAGCAACTTGCTTGCAGAAAAGGCTACAAGCAGACGCTAGTATTGTGGGATGAGCGTACCACCCCGTCACTTCGTGCCACCCCTCCACCGGAGGGGAATTGCTTTATTTCGCATATGACTTACATCGGATGGATTTTATATTCAGTCCCCTGAATATTCAGCTGATACATTTCATGAAGGTCATTACATCTGACTGGTATTCTACTTCCATTGACTTCATAGAGAAATTCACGGTACTCTGTTACTTCCCTATCGTTTTTCATCTGATTGGGCAGTTTACATTTTTGCAGTTCCAGATTTGAACTAAAGTCAATTTCTTCTATACAGTCAGTAGGGACAATTGTATCAGATAAAATCTGAGTTTCTTTGTTCAGGCGATTCAGATCAAATTCTCCAATATAGGCATAATCAGCCAGACAGGCACTAATTCCCATGTTGAGGGTATAATAACTGGCATGACGTTCCAGATACGCTTTGATTTTCTGATGAGTCTCAGGCTCTTGAACCGAAACAAAAATCCGATAAGAACAGTCTTTGATAAACTCATAGTTTGTCGGTTTATGGTTTTCAAACCGATGTATTTTATTCATACTGACTGCTTTAATATTGTTCATGGTGATTTTCGTTTTCTTAACAGGCAGGTTGATTTTAAGGGCAATCAGTGTTTTATCTCTGCCGAAGAACTCCGGATTGATTGTTTTATCGATACCGATAATGGCACCAATCATTCCGGCAATAACTGTTCGTGGCGGAATAGAAAACGAAAGCGGTGACATCGTGGTAAAATACTTTTTAAAATGAGCATAATCCGCCCAAATGTCAAAGACAAGCACTTTTGAAAAGGTCAAAATGCCTCCTTTCTGAAGGTATTTATTAAATGTATTATGCGGAGATTTTATTGTGATTTATCACAATATAAATTTAAAACGCTCCTGCATAGTCTATTATTTTGATAGTATTAAAATTCCCCTCCATTGGAGGGGTGCCCTTTTGGGCGGGGTGGTAAGTTAATAAATTATAAAAATCTATTTTTTTACTTTTGATACCAGATACATAACAATCGTTTTTTTGAATATCATTTTCATTTGAATTTTTCAACGTACCACCCCGTTACTACGTGCCACCCCTCCACCGGAGGGGAATTTCTTTTTACCTTTCGACTTTTGGCAAGCTGGTAGCTTACCCTACAAAACGACCAGGATGATCGTTCTACAGCTTTCTATTCCCAGTTTAGTATAGTCAGACGATCATCTTTTTTAATTTGGACTTGCGTATCTGCTTTATTGATTTTATTTTTCAATGCTGATAAATCAATTTCCACATCGCTGATATCTCTGATCTGTTCCTCTCTGAGTCCGTTTTTAATATTGAGTTTTATATATTTATTCAGTTCTCCGATAAAGTATTCTGGTTGATTGTGAGTCAAAGTCATGAGAAGGCGGGGTGTATGCTCAAATTTAGAGCGGGTAATCAGATTGCGGGTTCCTTCCCAAATGGCTTTGATAAGCAGATTCAGATCGTTTTCAGTCATCTGTGTTTCTTTGGCAGCATTTTCATTAACAATGCCATAGAAGGCAATTAATGAGTATGGCAGGATGTATTCCTCACGGAATCCCTGTTGCGATTTGCCCTCTGTTGTTGCAAACGCACCTGTTCCCTTGATATATTTCATCTCCACACGATGTAAGGAACGACCCATTTTAAATTGCACCGGTCCTGTAAAAGTAATAGAATCTTTATCAAGCGGAATAACACCACCGAACAGACGGATATCGATACATTTTGATAAAATGGCATTTAGCATTTCTTTTTTATCATTCCCTTTAAACATATTAGCTCGACCTTTACCATCATTAAGTCCGCCTTTATCAGCTGTTGTTTGTCTGACAAAGATATCCTTTTCTGTTTCTCCGTTAAAACCTTCATAGTCATACAGGTAGTCTCTGATGGTTCGTTTCAGTCTGACATCGGTTACAATATTGATACCGCTTTCTTCATCGATTCTGGGTTTGTTTTCATCAGAAGGATCTCCGTTTGGATTGGCATCTTTTACATCATATATGAATAATATCTCTGTTCTTTTACTGATTATCATTTTCTTTCTCCTTACTGTTAATTAATTGTTTGTTTAAGCTCATCCCTAAAACAAAGTAATAACTGATCTCATCGTTACTCAGATTAAAGTCAGAATCGATAAATAACTCTGCTATGCTTGTTTCCAGTTTTCGATAATAACGGCTGTCATACTGATCAAATTTTTCAATCATTTCCGGTAAGAGTTTTTGAATAAGCTTTGGATTGAGTTTCATCCCGTTTAAATGACTTCTGAATGGTGTGGCTTTACGATTTTGATACTGAACATCCAGTAAATGCTGGCATAATACGCCTTCCAGAAAGATGGCTTTTTTAATATTGGTATCAAAAAAGTCTGAATGTTCATCAAAGAAATTTTGATAGAGCGCTTCCACTGCGACCTCCTTTTGATTTATATTGGCTGATGGTATCATTCCCAGATATTTTAAAAACTTTAGTAACATGAATGACTTTAACGTAGTATAATAAATACCTTCATTATTAGCAAATTTATGAGTTATATGTTTCATAATCTGTTGTAATATGAAAGAAAATGAAACTTCTTTTTGTAAAAAGATAGATCGTGTGATCTCTAAAAAAGACTTTTTAAAGTCTCCGTATATTTTACTGTTTATTGGGAAAAACTCTTTGAGTAGATCCAATCGAAATTCCAGATCTGCCACTGTGTTTTTCCCCAGTAAGCCAGGGATTTCATGGAATACTGTATGTCTTTCAACTTTCTTTTTCGCCTGAAAAACGGCTTTCAGTTGGGAGGGAAAAACTTCATCCATGCTCATGAGGATTTTAAATTCACTATTGTTTTCTTCAAAGAAAAAGAGATTGTAGCAAAGTTGATTATCAGATTGAGCCAGCAGATCGAGGATTTCATTCTCATCAGCACTAATCTTTTTACGGTTCTGCGGATCAATATGGAATCTTCCCAAGTGTTCTTTTTGAAAGAAGAGATTCATGATTTCAGTATTCTTTTCCTTATCATCCAGAATAAAGGAGGGCAGGATAAAGTATGAAATTCCATATAGCGAATATCGCATATATTTGGTAAGTGCTGATTTGCTTCTTTTGAGTTTAACCGCACAGTCCGGGCAAACGGGATAATTTTTCCAGGTACTGTTTTGATCAAACCCTCCTGCTATTGGCGGATATTCTGTTTTAACGGCATAGAAATTGAAGGTGCTGACATAGCCCCAGACCTCTTTTTCTTTTTCCAAACATAAAGAACAACTTTTATTTTGTTTTCTGATTTCTTTGCTGTTGGTGTAATAAGGGGAGAGTAATTCATTTCTGGTTTTTTCACGTATCGAGTCAAAGTAATGAGATTCTCCTATATAAGCCTCATTGATTTTCAGTGTGAGAATGTAGGTGTCTTTGCTGATTAATTTCTCTGATATTTTAAGCAAGATATCTTCGGCTCTGCTTTCAAAGTATTCTGTTAAGGGTGACAAACTTTTTTCTTTTTCTGAGCAGTTTTTTAAAATTGTTTTTAACTTTTTGTAGGATTTCGAGTCTCTGGCGTAGTTGTCATCAATTTTTAAATCCTTATCAGAAATGATGATAGAGGGAAATTCTGATTTAGTATTTGCTTTAGCGCCTTTATAATAAAACTTCGTCAGATTTTTTTCTCTTGAATATTCTTCGACAAAGACCTCTTTTAATTCACAGTGTTGATGATCCAACTGGAAATCCAGCACAATGACCTTTTCTTTACGCTCGCTCATATCCAGATCATAATCATTTTCATCGATCAGTTCATCGGAAAGATAGGAAGACAGCGCATAGAGTTTTTGCAGCATAATTATTCTCCTTTACAACGTACAGCCCCGAAACCTCTGGCTGATTGTTTGCCTAATCCCAAATAGTCAGGGATATGAAAATTGCATTGAAATGACCCGTTAAAACAGAGCATCTTTTGATTTTTAAAATTCACTTTGATCGGATAAAACTTACCTGTTACCTGAATCTGCTCAATATCGGGGATAAAATAAGAAAAGCCTTTTGCCAGTGTTTTAAAGTTCTCTCTGAGTAAGTGGTTTAAAAATGTACCCCTGTCCTGATTATCCATTGCCATGTAACGGGTGTAGTTTTCTTCTTTTAATGCCATCCAGGGGCTGATAAACTGATAGTTTAACATTTTATCAGAAACACCGAGGGGAAATGTTTTTTGTGAAATACTCTTTTCATTCAGCTCATAGATATTGTTATTAATCTGAATCTCTTCCTCATTAATGACAATTTGTTTTAAAACCTCGATCCCTTCATTGATACCAATGATAAGCGGATGATTGTCAACTGCTCTGAACTGAATTTTAGGGAATGTGTAATTGAAAGCGTCATCCAGATGGTTATGGAAAAGAGAATTCTCTTTATACTTTTGAGCAAAATAGCCTCTCACTTTCGGCAGATCCCTGCTCTGAATGTTTACATCTGAAAACAACACTGACATTAAGCTGACATATACCATTAATGTCTCCTGCCAGATTTCTCCGCAATTTGCGAACATCTGATTTTTTAAATCTTCATATAATGCCAAAACTACAAGATTGTAAAAATATTGTCAAGAGATATTTTTACCCATTTTAAATTAGCATAGAACGATCATCTTACTCGTTTATTGTCGGAATTTTCAATCCTTGGATCATTGGATAAGAATTGTAGCGCAAGCTACCAGCTTGTGAACAGAAAGGATAGTTTCAACCCTTGGATCATTGGATAAGAATTGTAGCGCAAGCTACCAGCTTGCGAACAGAAAGGATAGTTTCAATCCTTGGTTTGTTGGATAAGAATTGTAGCGCAAGCTACCAGCTTGTGAAGAGAAAGGATAGTTTCAACCCTTGGATCATTGGATAAGAATTGTAGCGCAAGCTACCAGCTTGCGAACAGAAAGGCTGTTTCAATCCTTGGATCATTGGATAAAAATTGTAGCGCAAGCTACCAGCTTGCGAACAGAAAGGCTGTTTCAATCCTTGGATCATT
This sequence comes from Candidatus Cloacimonadota bacterium, assembly GCA_029564175.1. Taxonomy (GTDB): domain Bacteria; phylum Cloacimonadota; class Cloacimonadia; order Cloacimonadales; family WRIO01; genus JAGOCT01. The sequence continues at coordinate 23,202 of JAKQQL010000255.1, read as the reverse complement.
GGATAAGAATTGTAGCGCAAGTGCTACTGACCAGGGAGACGGTCATTCTATAACTAAGTACAAACAGAAGGGTTATACTCTTTTTATTAAATTTTGAAAAGAAAGAAAAAAAATATTGACTTTTTGAAAGCTTTTTGCTATATTTACATTAGAGGGGTTCATAATGAGGCGAATAATCATAATCTTGACACTATTAGCAGGATTTATGCTAAACGGATTGTATGCACAGGAAGTCAAGGATATCAGAGAACTGCGTATTGCCATTGATGATAATTATCCTCCCTATATCTTTAGAAATGACATGGGGGAAATACAGGGGATAATTTATGATCTGTGGAAATTGTGGGAGAGTAAGACCGGTATCAGAGTTACTTTTTATGCAACAGACTGGGATAAGGCTAAAGAAAGCTTTAATCAGGGACAGGTTCATATTCTGGAAACCGTCTTTATTACGCCTGAAAGAGCTAAATTGTATAAATTCAGCAGGCCTTATGCAGATATTAAAGTGCCAGTCTTTTTTAAAAAAGAATTGAGTGGAATCCAGAATATCAACGATCTCAAAGGTTTTTCAATTGGCGTTAAAGCAGGAGATGCTGTCATTGATATGCTGAGGAGTAAAGGCATTGTAGGGCTTGTTGAATACCATTCTTATGAAGATATCATCAAAGCCGCAGCCCGAGACGAGATTCATCTCTTTTCCATTGATGAGCCGCCTGCCTTGTACTACCTGTATAAATATAAATTACTGAATAAATATAAATTTGGTTTTAACCTCTATACCGGACAGTTTCACAGAGCGGTTTTAAATGAAAATGCCTGGTTAATGCCGGTAATAGAAAATGGATTTGACCTGATTACCAAAGATGAAGTGACTGAAATCAATCAAAAATGGAAAGGTAAATACCTCAGCTCTTTTGATTTCGGGAGATATTTACCCTGGCTGATTTCAGGTTTATTGATTACAGCCTGTATTATCCTTTTTATGGTTTTAAACTCCTACTATCTGAAAAAGAAAATTAAAATAAAAACAAAAGAGCTTGAAACAGCAATTTCTGAGTTAAAAGAAAGTGAAGCCAGAAATAAAGCCTTTTTATATGCAATTCCCAATATGATGTTTATCTTTGATGAAGAAGGTAATTTCATTGATTATAAAGGCGCAAAAGAAGAGGAATTATACGTTTCTCCAGACTTTTTTATCGGGAAAAATATTAAAACGATACTCCCTCCGGATATATCTGATTTGACACTTGAGAAAATCAAAACGGTGAAAGAAAGCCGTCAGATCCAAATTTACGAGTATAGTTTACGTTTTAAGAATGCTGATGAACATTATCAGGCGCAAATGGCACCTTGTGGAGATAATGAATTTCTGGCAATTGTACAGAATATTACTGAGAAAAAAGAGATTGAAACCCAGAGAGCTCGAAATAACAAGTTGGAATCTTTAGGACAGTTAGCAGGCGGTATTGCTCATGACTTTAACAATATCCTTACTGCTGTAATTGGAAACCTGTCTATGATTAAACTCAAATCAGGAAAAGGGACTGTTATTTACGAGCTGGCAGATACGGCTGAAAAATCCGGATTCAGAGCCCGCAATCTGACAAATCAGCTGCTGACCTTTGCAAAAGGAGGCGCTCCGGTCAAGGATACGACCAATATCAATGCGATCGTTACAGATGCCACTGATTTAGCACTGAGAGGTTCAAACTGTGTCTGTGAATATGATCTGGAAAAAGACCTGTATCTCACCAAAGCCGATGCAAGTCAGTTGACTCAGGTGATTCATAATATTATCATCAATGCATATCAATCCATGCCTAATGGGGGACTTATCCAGATTTCAACGATGAATGTGTCAATCAGTGAAAACAATTTGCTGGGTCTTAGTAAAGGGAATTATATTAAAATTATCGTGAAAGATAATGGTACAGGCATTTGTGAAGCAGATATGGAGCATTTATTTGATCCTTATTTTACAACGAAACCTGGCGCTTCAGGGCTTGGCCTGACCATTTGTTATTCAGTAGTTAAAAAGCATAACGGCACAATAGATGTAAGATCAGAACCTGGGAAAGGAACTGAGATTATTATCTATGTACCGGCTGAAATGATAGAAAGCGAGATAAAAATGGAAAGCATTCTTACAAATGAACCCCAGATAGGGGGACAAAAACAAAGGGTTCTTCTGATGGATGACGAAGATCAAATCCGCTTTATTGGCAAAGAAATGCTGGAATACCTGGGTTATGATGTCCTTCTCTCAGAAGATGGAGAAGATGCTATCAAAAAGATTAAAGCAGCCCGAAATGATAATCAGCCCATTGATATTGTGATCATGGATCTGACCATCCCAGGCAGACTCGGGGGCAAAGAAGCCATTAGCCTTATTAGAGAATTTGATTTGACGATCCGTGCAATTGTAACTTCTGGTTATTCTAACGATCCGGTTATGTCAAATTTTGCACAATATGGATTTAATGGATTCCTGATTAAACCGTTTGACATTGAAATGCTTGCAAAAGCGCTCTCTTAAAGAAAGAAGGAAATCTTGGAAAAGAAAAAAGTGTTGATTGTTGAAGATGATGTAGTTGCTTCAATGGACCTCAAAAAAAGATTGTTAAGACTTGGCTACAATGTAATTGGTAGCTTTAAGCGAGGAGAAGATGCAATCGAACATTTTTCTGAACTACAACCTGACATTGTCCTTATGGATATTATTCTGGATGGAGAAATTGACGGCATTGAAACAGCCTCACAGATTCATAAGAAGTATGAAATCCCTGTCATATTCCTCACGTCTATGATTGATGAAGACACCTTTCAACGGGCAAAAATTACAGAACCTTATGCGTATATCATCAAACCTACTATGGACAGAGAACTCCAGATTAATATTGAAATCGCACTCTATAAAGGGAATATTGAGAAAGAACGCAATGAGTTGTTAAGAAAACTTAAAGAACAAACAGATAAGATTAAAGAACTATCCGGTTTGATTCCAATTTGTGCAAGCTGTAAGAAAATCCGCAATGATGACGGATACTGGTTTCAGGTGGAAGAATATATTCGTCAGCATACACAGGCCGAGTTTACTCACAGTCTCTGCCCAACCTGCATGAAAAAGCTTTACCCTGACTATATGCACGATGAAGAGGATAAATAAAAGGAGCTGGATATGCTGTCTAAATGTTTTATACGAATCGCTGGACTATTGATTGTTTTTGTGTTAATTAGTGGCTGTGCTGCCTTCAGAAAAAACCTGAACGGTCAATATCTGCCACAGAACTATGAACCAAATGACAGCAAACCGGTCAAAGTCCTCTTTGTTTTTTCCCATTATCATCAGATAAAAGGATTGGATACGGTTCAGAAACTATCTTCCAAATACCAGATATTAAAAGACTTTAATGCCATATTTTCAGATGCACGCTATGAAATCCAAAATCTTGGTACTTATGATATGTTTACGGATGATCCGGATGATGTAAATTCTCCTAAACGACGTCTTTTATGCGACAGCCTCAAGCATTCAAACGATTTCACGATTCATACCCGTATTTTAAAAAGTAATTCTTTTGCTCAGTATGTAATTTCTTCAATGTTTTCAACTGCCAGTCTGACCCTTATCCCGACTCCCTATCAGAATAATTATGAGTTTGAAACCAGAGTTTATAATCAAGATCAAAGGCTGATCGCCACTTATAAAAGAGATTCCTCAGTTGTGAAGTGGGTACAGCCTTTGATGATATTGCTTTATCCATTTTATCCTTTTGAAAGGATGCAGGAAGAAGTGTATCTGCTTGCCTTACATGATATTTACAAACAAATCAATCAGGAAAGAATTTTAACAAAAGAATAAAACCTGTCTTGCTAAAATCTGGTATCACATACCGGTTTCTGATGCCAGTAAAACATTTCATTGAGTTCCTGACATCTATCTGCCGGACTCACTTCTGCCAGACCCAGTTCAAATAAAGTATTCAGATCGACTGCGTTCATCATCCATGATGAAAATTCAGCGACATTCAAGCATATTCTGACATCATAATCTGCATTATCTTTGAATGTCAGCTGACCGTCTTTCCATTCTGCTACAAATTGACTCTGTTGATTTGCAGGAAAGCTGTCTTTAATCTCAAACATGATACTGACAGTCGCTTTTTTCACTGGATGAAGTGAAAGTAATTTCTGATGATTCAAACTCTTATAAAGCATCCCCAATCCCATGTGACTGATCAGGTGATAGGCCGGCATTTGAATAATCTCCAGATCTGTATGTCTCGGGTCATCTAAAAGATAGTAAAGTTGTTCATTCTGAGACTGTATTTTTATCTTTCTGATCTGATCAGACTGTGAACGATAGAAATTTAACAGCCCTTTTAAGCCTTCATTGTTTAATGCCATCAGTGTGCTGGTTAAATCTGTCTTTTGATGATTCATCTGATCAAAATGATACTGATAAACAGTCAGACCAGTCATTTTCCCATTTTGTTTGAAACCGGTAATATAAATCCCAGGCGCATTCAGCATTCGCTTTATCTCATTTTGTCCTTTTCTGATCATGCCATGTTGTTTCCAATATAGTGCAGTGAAAAATTCTGTCAGCTCATTTTCATGAGACTGATTCACTCTGAAACACTCACCTACTACCTCAAATCTTTTCAGCTGGGCTGGACTTATCGAATAATGATGCACCTTTGTCCCAAAACCAAAACCCATATTTTTATAAAAATCAGGTCTGAATGAGTGGAGTATTGCCATATCAAAGCTATTGGCTTTTGCATCTTCTAAATACCAGTCTATCATATCTTTGGCAATTTTTTGTTTTTTCTTCATAAAATCGACTGCTACCATGCCGACACCTTTGTAACGAATCTCCTGACCATAATAATGACCGGTATAATCATACAATATCATTGAACCAGCCATTTGATCATCATCATAAAGAGCGTAAAAACCTCTGTCTGTTAACTCAAATGCCTCTGATATATAATTTTCCAAATCCTGCATGTTTTTTTCTTTGCTCAACTCCATTGAAGGATAGGAAGTCTCGGCGATCTTCAGCCAGGTTTTAACTTCTTCTTTTTCAATTTTACGTACAGTTCTCATCTTGTTCCTCCTGTTTTTTTAAAAGCAGATTTTGTTCCAAACATGAGGGATAGGGGCATTAAGTCTTTCATTTAACAATAAAATGTCCAGCTAAAGAGAGCTGGACTTTCTCCTTCAAGATATCAGTTTAGAAGTACCTATTTCAGTAACATGATTTTCTTAACAAACTCTTTTCCTTCTGCTTTCATGACACAAAAGTACATACCGGTACTACATTTATGATCATTTAAATCAGTAGCAGTCCAGTTTTTTGAATATTGACCGGCGGTGTAATATGCTTTAAGCAACACATTTACGATTTGACCTTTTGCATTGTAAATGACAATTTCCACTTCTGAATCCTTTTCCAGTGCGAAAGATATGCTTGTTGTCGGATTAAAAGGATTCGGATATACAGAATGTAGGCCTGTCTTCACAGGAACAGAAGGCGCTACAATCCCTATATGCCCGCTGACAATGTGTATCGGTCCGTAAAATTCATTACTGCCATCTAATTCTACAGATTGTAGCCAATACTGATAATGTGTATCTTCTTCAATTTCTGTATCAGTAAACTGATATGAATGGCCATCTGGCTGGTTCATTGCTGGCACGACAGCGCTACTGATCCGATCAGCCGTATCAAGACCGCCATCGGTATTTCGATAGAGATGATACCCGATTAAGTTAGATTCTGAGGCGCTTGTCCACAGAATAGAAACCGTATTAGATGCTGTATAGATTGCGTTAAAAGAAGACAATGTAACAGGCAATGTCCCGTCATCAAAGAATTCATAAGCGCCCATATCAATGCCTTCACCTGTAGGTCTGACTCTGTCTGCAAAATCACTTGCCGGTGCATTCGTTGCAGTCGCTGCAGATATACAGGGACTACCAGTATTCAGACGAAAATCTTTGCCAGAAGGATTTACAAATAAAGGATTCTCATAAAGATTATTACCAACATTCACCCCTTGAGCAGGAAAAGAACCCTGAATATCATTGTACCCAATCAAGGGCTGATTCTTCACCCCATTGAAACTAAATGCAGCGGAATTACCCCAGATGATATTGTTGGATATAACAGGGTCCACATTATCATTAAACCCGTAACAATGGATCGCCGCATCGCCGGTATTCCCAGAAAGTGTATTATTGATAAAATATCCGCCGTCATAGTTGTAAAACATCACAGCTGAACCATAATTATTACAGACGTTATCATAAATCAGATTGTTCTCAAATCGAGGGGTTGAATGACCAATATAAATTCCACCACCATAGTAAAAAGCAGTATTGTTTTTTATGATGTTTTTCTCAAACAATCCACCACTCATCCCTTCCACACCAATCGCACCCCCATGACCATATACATTTGATCCATTTGCATGATTTCCGTCAAAGATATTTTTGCTCACCTCTACCCTCTGGTCGTTCACAGAACCGTTGTATATATGAAGTGCACCACCGATACCCGGATTGCTTGTGTTATTGCTAAAAGTATTGTTTCTGATAATGACTTCACTGTACTCAATACTGATCGCACCTCCGCTTTGAGCGTTATTACCAGAAAAACTATTGTTTTCAATAATACATCTCGGATATTGAGGACCTACCAATCCATGATAGTAGAAGATTGCGCCCCCATAATATAAAGCGGAATTATTATCTATAAATACATTGTTGCGGATAATCGGTGCAAAGATATGATCATATAACCTGATGTAAATGGCACCTCCTCCCTGAAGATGACCAGAGGCATATCCACTTTTCATTGTAAAACCTTCGATAATGGTCGCAGAATTTATCCAGTAACCAGAATGATCGTAGAAATCAAAACTAAAAATACGGCTATTACCCTCTCCATCCAGAATACAATTCGCAGAGCCATTGGCAGAATGAAGATAAATATCCTTGTTTGCCCAGCTGAGATTGGTATTACCTACCCCTTTGTACGTGCCATCAGCGACAATGATTTCATCTCCGTGAGAAGCTGCATTGATAGCTGATTGTATTGTTGCATGATCAGCAGGGACATGAATGATAGCCCCCTGAAGATGTCCTGCTAAAATTATGCAAAATGCAAGTATCAACCAATACTTTGCACACAGATGTTTTCTACGCGTTTGAGTGTTCATACTCACCCCCTTCATTTTGCACATTATTTTATCCTTTTTTTCTTTGATTGTCAATCTAATATTTTGATTTTTTTCTTATTGCTTCCTTATCCTTCCCTTATCCTTTCCTTATCAAAAGCTTTACTCTTATAAATAGAATATTTAAAATCATTCAGCATTACATTCTCATTAAAAATGGGTAATGACTCAAGCAATATCTAATCTGAAGTAAAAAATAAGTTAAATTCCCCTCCGCTGTAAGAACCCATTTTTCTTTGCGAACATTGCGCTCTTTGCGAGAAAAGAAAACCGTTTGAAACATAAATCGAAGTATTGTTTTACGGATGTATGGTTGAAAAATACTCGAATAATAATTCCCCTCCGATGGAGGGGTGGCACGAAGTGACGGGGTGGTACGTTTAATTATGAATGATAAATGATAAATGATGAATGAGTTAAATTCCCCTCCGATGGAGGGGTGGCACGAAGTGACAGGGTGGTACGTTTAATTATGAATGATAAATGATAAATGATGAATGAGTACAAATTCCTGTCAAGAGCAGTTGATTTTGATACAATCTTCTCCGCTTGATACATTGTTTGAATCACCACGATAAGCATGAAAAATTTACATTCGCAAGCAGGTTGCTTGCGCTACAACTAAGCGAACTTACCACCCCGCCCCAAAGGGGCACCCCTCCACAGGAGAGGAATTTTATCACGTACCAGTCATTTAACCGCAATAGGCACCCATTTTTCTTTGCGAACATTGCGCGCTTTGCGAGAAAAGACAAAAAGCCCCTTCTCAATGAGAGGGGGCTTTATTCATTTTAAGATTTTTTTTAATTAAATGAGGTTTTATCCAGCGTAAATTCAGGGTCACGCAGGTACTTGATATATTCCTGAGCTTCTGCCTGGTGCGGAACCATTGTTGTCAGGATTTTAATACCACGATCCCGTTGATTATATGCTACAGCGGCTTGCACAATCAAACTGGCCAGATCGACATCTGCTGGTGTAATCGCTGCTGCTCTTTCAAGGTATTTGAAGCCCTTGTCCACATAGTTGGAACGAATCATTGCATAAGCGAGCTGAATCAGTAACTGAGAATTAGCAGGATTTTTCTCCAGCGCTGCAAGCACTTCTTTTTCTGCTTGTTCTGCTTTGCCGGCTTCTACATAGAGCAGGGTTTTGAGACCTAAGAATCTTTCCTGTTCAGGTTCTGAAATAAAACGAATTGCCTGTTCAAAGAGATTGATTGATTTGTCATAGTTTTTTTGACGTTTATAATGATCAGATAATCTCATAAAAGCAGCACCATAATTGGTTACCAGACGAGTCATATTTTCATCTTTATAAAGTTTATCGTTAAAGATGCCACGATATTGATACACTTTAGTCAGATTCTTTTCCAGACGTTCAGCATCAATATTCTCTGCTAATTCTTCGATAACCACTCTGTCCACCATTCCTTCGTTTCTCAGATGTTTGTCAAATCCGGAAGTCTCTGAGCAGGTAACAGCAAAGTATATCGGACGTTTGCCAAAATTATCCTTAATAATCTGAATGACAGCATAATCTTTCACTAACAAAGGAGTATCTTTTGCCAGTTTGATGATAAATGATTGCCCAGTTTTAGGGTCTCCGATCTGGACTTCTGAATCACTGTCCAGTCTGATTGGCATCAACTGATCTATATTTCTGTCTTCCACATTAAATTCCACGCCTTCTTTATCTCTTAGCTGGCGAATATACCAGGGGGTATTCAGTAAACTGAGATTGGCGACAGTTACATCTTTACGGATTCCGGCACATTCCTTATTTTTATAATCCATTGCGCCACTGATAATTTCCTTTGTATAGGCTGTTGGATTTACATCACGTGCCGGATGAATATACTCAATTGCCTGAGGATCTTTCACTGCCTGAGCATACCAGAGCGGGAAGGTGTCATTATCGCCATTGGTAAAGATAATCGCATCTTTTTCCAAAGAATTCAGCAGATTTAAACCATAATCCAGAGAAACCAGCTCGCCGGTACGATTATGAACAAAGTACTGACTGGAAAGGTTTACAAAAGGATAGAGAATCAATAGAGCCAGCAAGACAGACTGAATCATCTTTTTTGCTTTTGAAAAATCAAAGAGTCTGATTAAACCAACCGCTCCGATACCCATTGCCACAGCCCAGAAATTGTAAGCAGTGGTAAAGAAATAGTCACGGTCACGGACTTCTTTGTCTGATAAATTGATTACGAAAATCATCGCCAGAGACACCATAAAGAATATCGATGTCAGATACGCAAAGCTATGTTTATTCTTCTTAAAAGTATGATAAAAACCCAACATGCCGAGGGTGGTAACCAGCAGATTAGAGATCAGCTGGAAAATAACCTGTGGGGCTTTAAACCAGCCAGAGATTGTCTCCACATTTAAAAACTGCCATGAAAAATATCTCAGAAAATGGTAGCCAACCTGCTCTTTGAAAAAGGCTGCACGTCTGACCATAAAACTGAAATCTCCATACTGACGACGCAGTATATAATCCATAAATAATTCAAAATTATGAGGATGCCCTTCATTGATAAAAGGTCTGGATTCAGAACGAATCAATAGATATAAATGAGGACTAAAACCTAACAGAATCAACAGAAACGCAAACAACCACACTTTATTGGACACCAGATTTCTCAGATAATAGTATAAAATTAAGAAGAAACCGGCTCCCACAACGAATTTCTCAAGGACAGGTACATTCGTTGCTTTACCAATTTGATTGAAAATGATGTATAAAACCAATAACGCAAATGTAAAACCGCCCACCTGTGCCCAGAAATTAAAGCGTTTTAAATAAGGTAAAATAAAGGGATATACGCAGATAAAGAGTAAAGCCGGCGCCACCTGTAAGGATGTCTGATGAATACAGAATCCTAAAAACAGGACATAGATAATGATCAGCAGAATATTTTGGTGTGAAAAATCACGCTGTTTTTTGACCCATACCATCGTCATCCATACTGCCAGATTGATGACAAATGCCAGCCCTGCATACACTTCTGCTTCAATCGCATTCATCCAGAACGTATAGGAAAAGGCCGTTAAGAATGCGGCAATTATTCCCCCGCCAGCAACCAGATATTTATTCTTATCGGTCATCGAAAGGATTTGAACTGTAAAGAGATAGGTAAACAAAACCGCAAAAGCGGATAATAAAGAGGAAACAAAACTTACTATAGCGGCATGAGGAAGCCCCATCCCAATAACACAAAAAAAGCGTCCTAACATAATATAGAAAGGATTTCCGGGAGGATGTGGTACACCCAGAATGCTACTGCAGGAGATATATTCACCCGCATCCCAGAAAGAGAGAGACTTCGCATTAGTCAGCATGTAAATAATCAGCGTAAACGCAAAGACAAATAAGCCGATCAGTATATTTTCTTTTTTGGAGAGAATATTCTGAGGGCGTAAATCTTCAGGATCAAAATGAATGGTGCCGGCATTCTTTTTTAGCAGGTTGCTTGCCGGTTGACTATTTCTTTTTGCCATAAATACTCCATTTATTTTATTTGAAATCTATTTTAAAAATCACGATATACGACTTCTCCGTGAATCATGGTTAAATGGCTCTTTGCTGTCAACCAAAAAATGCTCTCTTGTGTAAAAAAATCATTCAGTATCATAAAATCAGCAAAATAAGCCGTTTTGATCATGCCTGTTTTTTCCCCCATACCTGACATAATGGACGCTTTTTTGGTATAAGCTTCCAGTGCCTGTAAGGAATTGATACATTCTTCAGGTCTCCAGCTGGGGTTTTGAGGATGATTATGAGAACGTCTTTCCACAGCTGAATAGATGCCTTCAAATGGATTGATTGTTTCTACTGGTGCATCAGATGAAAAAGCAAAGGGAATGTCAAAATCGAGCAGACTCTTAACCGGATAAGACCAGGCTGCCGCTTTTGGCCAAATCTTTTCGATAAATGCCAGATCTTCTTTCATGTGTACCGGCTGAATCGCACAGGATACACCTGACTGTTTGAGATAAGGCAAATCATTTGGATACAGAGACTGCAAATGCTCAATTCGATGGTTTAACTTCACATTCAGCGCTTCATTCAGTCTGATAAAACACTGAATCAACTCATGACAGCACCTATCCCCTATCGCATGAACTGTCGATGAAATGCCTGCTTTTCCGGCTTTATACATCAGATGATAGAGCTCCTGAAAGCTTTGAGTTAGCCGGCCATAGTTTGCTTTAGCACCCGAATCCGGATAGGGGTCGTACATATAAGCGGTTTTACTACCCAGAGAACCATCCATAAAGACTTTCATGCCCATGATCTGCAAAAAGTCATTTAAATCTTTGTTTTGTAATGTATTATCAAATATTTTAAAATCATTGGCAGATTTGCGATTTATCATATCATCCAGCATTTCGGATGGGAAATGCCAGAAAAAGCGAAAATTCAATCCCTCTTCCACCAGTGCTTTATTGATATTAAAGCGATCTTCCCCTTCCATAAAATGCACACCGGAAATGCCATACTGCCAGACTTTTTCTACACTTTCACGGATGATCGCTTTTTTCTCTTCAAAAGTAAAATCGGGCACCACACGGTTGATCAGATTCCAGGCAAGCTCACGGAGAATGCCATCCGGTTCACCATCAGCCCCTTTGGAAATTTCTCCCCCTTCGGGATTAGGGGTCTGTGCATCGATATCAGCAATCTTTAATGCCAGTGAATTACACCATTTGGAATGTAAATCATGACTGTCAAAGGTTACAGGAATATCGGGGAAAATACGGTCCAAAAGCTGTTTGTTTAAATACTGTGCATCGGGATATCGGTTCAGACTCCAGCCCCACCCGCGAATCCAGTTTGGTTTTTCTTTCAAATTCTGACGGTATGCCTGTAGTTGCGCTTCCATCTCAGCCACAGAGTTTGCCTGACTTAAATCAATGTAACGGGCAAATTTTGCCATTTCATAAAAATGGGTATGAACATCGCAGATTGCTGGCAACAGCACCCGACCCTGTAAATCTATCCGATTTTGAGGATCTTTTATCTCATTTTTTAATAAATGGTATGAACCGGTCTTGACGACTCGTCCGTCCTTTACCAGCACGGCTTCGGGAAATTCGTTCTCTATATCAAAAGTGAGGATTTTTCCATTAAAAAATAAACTTTCTGACATGCTTACTCCTTACTCTTTTAATTTAAACTGGGAGATCAGACTCTGAAGCTCAGCAGTCTGACTCTGTAATTCCTCTGATGAAGCGGCTGATTCTTCCGCATTGGCTGCATTTTGCTGAGTGATTTCATTGAGGTTTCTGATATCCTGATAGACTGTATCTACTTCCTGAATCTGTTCATTTGCTGAGTCAGATATTTGAATGATAATCTGATTTAACTGATCGAATCCGGAATGAATATCTTTAAATTTATGCGTGGTTTCATCGAGGATTTTGACGCCGTTTTCTGCTTTTTCTTTTGAAATTTCAATCAGGTGATAAGTTTGTTTCGCTGCATCGGCACTACGTAGTGCAAGGTTTTTTACTTCTTCTGCCACCACCGCAAAGCCCTTTCCGGCTTCACCTGCATGAGCTGCTTCTACCGCTGCATTGAGTGCCAGGATATTGGTCTGAAAAGCGATTGCATCGATTGTCTTGACGATCTGTTCTGTATCGGCTGATGCCTGAAGGATCATTTGCATACTTTGATTCATGGTATGGATGGATTGATAGCCCTGTTCAATGGAACCCATCGTCTGAACAGAGAGGGACTTACCCTTTGAGGCAAATTCTGAGTTTTTAGAGCTGATACTGCTGATTTTATCCATAGCGCCTGAAATTTCCTGATACATAGACGCCTGACGTCCGCTCACTTCGGCAAAAGCCTGATTGCCTGCTGAAATCTGTTCGGTGGCAATATTGATTTGTTCAATTGACAGAGCAACCTGTGTCAGAGATGATTCGATAATGGTACAGGCTTTGTTGATATTTTGTTTAAAATTTTCTAAATCGCCCTGGTAGTTATGCGTGATTAAATGTCCTAAATCCTTTTCAGACATCAGTCTGAGAATCTCCATCACTTCCTGAATCGGATTGATGATTGCATCCAGTGTTTGATTAAAGCCTTCTACGATTCGTTTGTAATCGCCTTTGTGTTTTGAAAGGTCAGCCCTTTCAGATAAATGTCCGGAGATGGCATTTTGGCATAAACTGATTGTATCTTCAGTCATTTTTGATATATTTTCACTCATCAGCTGCATCGATTGTTTTAACTGAGCAATCTCATCAGTACCACCGCTGTCCAGCTGAATATCTGTTTTTCCGCCGGCAATCTGATTGGCAGCCAACACGCAGGCTTTGATATTCATACTCATTTTACTGGCAATCAGACCGGCTATCAGACAAATCACCAGAATCGCTGATAAACTGATCAGGATGAGTTTTAGACATAAAAGATTGATTTCATGCATCATCTCATTTTTAGGGATCACTGACACTAAAGTCCAGTTTCCTTTTCCAAAATGCCTGGAAACGTAGATTGATTTTTTATCAGAGACTGGATCTAAAGACTCAAAAATACCGTCTTTACCCGCATTTATTTCATTGGCAATATGGATCAGATCTTCATTTTGATGCGCCCTGGCATAATCCTGCAGATTCTGTTTACCAACTACAGCAGAATCAGGGAAAGCGACAAATGTCCCGTTTCCACTGAGTAAAAAGGAATAACCATTCTGATAATACTTTATTTTGGAAATCATCTGGTCGATATATTCCAGCGTGACATCCCCGCCAACGATTCCTATAAACTGCTGATTTCTAAATATCGGGTGAACAAATGAAGCCATTAAGACATTGATATCAGGATCCGCATAAGGTTCGATCAACATTGTCTGACCAGATTCTTTGGGTAGTGCATAATAATCTTCCTCAAAAAAATCACCTTCTGTTTCTCCAAAAACCAGCTGATCTCCCTCCCAATACCACCAGGGATCAAAATGCCCGTTTTCATTAGAGCCTTTCTTAAACATCCCACGGTATAAGGCGTCTTTCCCATCAAATCCATTTTCTTTGAATGCCAGATAAATCCCCTGAAATTCTTTGTTTTGAGACGCCTGGTATCTAATAAATGAAATGGCATCCTCACGGGATTTGATAACATTGTCCTCAATACTATGCTTAATACTCTGTAAATAGGCAAAACGACTTTCAAATCCGGTATTGATATGATCAGAAACCTGATCAGTCTCGGCTTTGATTTTGGCATAAGCTGACTCTTTATGGGATACGGATACTGAATAAATGATAAAAATTGAAAACAACAGAAATATAAAAAAGGTCGTAACAGAAAACTGCCAGATCATCCGGCTCTTAATGGAGTGCTCAAACAACTTTATCCCCCTATGATAGATGATTTTAATTTCAATAACATAATCCTAAAATTCTGTCAATCATTTTTATGAAATTTTTTGCTTTTTTCTAACAAATCTACATTTTTTCGTAATTTTTATATTTATTATTCGACAAGATAGATTTTCTCTGCTAATTTAAAAAAAATGAACAAAGAAATAAGGAGTATTTTCATAACTAAACAGAGTACGATAAGTAAAGTCTGTGTAAAGTACGATATACGTAAGAATGACTGCTCCCTGTTCGTAGGGATTTGCGAAATGAAGCGAAGCGAAATGCCGTAAATCCGAAAAACAGGAAGAAAACCTCCTCGATCTGTGTTTCAAACAGTTTTTTTCTCGCAAAGAGCGCAAAGTACGCAAAGAAAAATGGGTGCCTACAGCGGTTAAAATGACTGGTACGAGCAAAATTCCACTCCAGTAGCGCAAGCAACCTGCTTGCGAATGTAAATTTTTCATGCTTTTCGTGGTGATTCAAACAATGTTTCATGCGGAGAAGATTGTATTAAAATCAACTGCTCTTGAAAGGAATTTGTACTCATTCATAATTCATCATTTATCATTCATAATTCACAATTAAACGTACCACCCCGTCACTTCGTGCCACCCCTCCAGCGGAGGGGAATTTAACTCATTCATAATTCATCATCTATCATTCACAATTAAAAATCCCCCTCGGATGAGGGGGATTTTCTATACTATCTTTATTTCAGAACAATACTGACCAGTTTTTTAGGAATGACAATCATTTTGGCAATCTCTTTGCCTTCAAATGCTTTTTGCACATTATCAACTTCAAGTGCCAGTTTCTTAATCGTTTCTTCATCCAGATCTGCAGAAACAGTCATTTTACCGCGCACTTTTCCCTGCACCTGAATCACATAGACGATTTCGTCTTTTTTGACATACTTTGGATTAGATACCGGTAAGCCTTCTGCATGCAGAAGTGTCAATTGACCAATTCTTGACCAAAGTTCTTCAGAGGTATGAGGTGCAAAGAAGTAAAGCAGTCTGGGGATAATCGATGCTGCTTCCGCAATGACTTTGCATTCATCTTCATTGTAAATACTCAGATCTTTGAGTGCTGACAGATTGTTAAAGTGTTCCATAATAGAAGCGATATCCGTATTGAACTGCATTCTGCTCTGCATATCTTCTATGATCTTTTGAACTGTAAAATGGGTAGAATATCTGAGATTTTTGATTTCAGGACGTAAAACAGCATTTTCAGAATAATTGTGCAGATACTTACCAATAAATTCTGAATTGGCATCAAAATAACGCCAGATACGATTTAAGAAACGGAAACATCCCATCACACCATCATCTGACCATTCCACATCTTTTTCAGGAGGTGAAGCAAAGAGTACAAACAGACGAATGGTATCAGCACCATAACGATCTATATATTCCTGAGGATCAACTACATTGCCCTTAGATTTGGACATCTTAGCGCCATCTTTCAGCACCATGCCTTGAGTCAGCAATCTTGCAAATGGTTCATCTGCTTTAACTAAACCCAGATCTCTCATAAATTTATGGAAGAAACGCGCATACAGCAAGTGCATGCAGGCATGTTCAATTCCCCCGATATACTGATCAACTGGTAACCAGTAGTTCGCTTTTTCTATATCAAACAATTCTTTGTCATTGTGTGCATCGGTATAACGTGCAAAATACCAGGAAGAATCCACAAAGGTATCCATGGTATCGGACTCACGAACAGCCGGTCCGCCACAGTTTGGACATGTTGTATGCAACCATTCTTCTACCGAAAGCAATGGATTACGGGTGGTCTTCCCCACCTGAACATTGTCCGGTAACAAGACTGGTAACTGATCATCTGGCACCAGAACGGTTCCACAATCTTTACAATACACAACCGGAATAGGATTGCCCCAGTATCTCTGACGTGAAACGCCCCAGTCACGTAATCTGTATGTAACAGTCTTTTTGCCTTGTTCTGTATCCTGAAGATATTCAGAAATCTTGCTTTTGGAATCCTGACTGTTCATCCCGTCAAATTGTTTTGAATTGACCAAAATACCTGGTTCTGTATAAGCTTCAGTCATCTCATTCAGCACAAGGTTGTTATCTGGATTTTGAATCACAATTTTCATCGGGATCTGGTACTTTTTAGCAAATTCAAAATCTCTCTGATCATGGGCAGGAACAGCCATTACAGCGCCGGTGCCATAATCCATCAAAACGTAATTGGTTACCCAGATCTGTACTTTATCTCCATTGACCGGATTGATACAGTAATGTCCTGTGAAAACACCTTCTTTTGTCGTATCGGCAGCCGTACGTGTAATCTTATCTTCGTTAATCACTTTCTTGCAGAATGTTACAATCTCAGAATCTGGATTTTCATCTTCCAACCAGTCAATTACCAACGGATGTTCTGGAGGCAATGCCATAAAGGTTACGCCATACACCGTATCAGGGCGAGTGGTAAAGACTTTGATGATTTTGTCGCTGTTTTCCAATTTAAAATGGATTTCCGTGCCTTCGCTTTTACCTATCCAGTTGCTCTGCATGGTCTTAACGCGTTCAGGCCATTCAATCATTTTGGAGAAATCAAGCAGTTCTTCAGCATAATCAGTAATCTTGAAAAACCATTGTTCCAGGTCTTTCTGACGAACCATATGGTCACAACGCCAGCATTTACCATCTTCTACCTGTTCGTTTGCCAGAACGGTCTGACATTCATCACACCAGTTCACAAACGAGGTTTTGCGGTAAACCAGTCCTTTTTCATAAAGCCGTTTAAACAGCCATTGTCCCCAGTGGTAATAGTCAGGGCGACAGGTTGCCAGCTCTCTTGTCCAGTCAATCGCCAGACCGAGTAACTGGAATTGTTTACGCATAATTTCTATGTTTTGTTCAGTTGTAATTTTTGGGTGAGAATTGTTTTTGATGGCAAAGTTTTCAGCAGGCATCCCAAAGGCATCATAACCCATGGGTTGCATGACATTGTAACCTTCTGTCATCTTAAAACGGCTAATCGCATCGCCAATCGCATAATTGGACACATGCCCCATATGTAAGGCGCCTGAAGGATAAGGAAACATGGATAACACATAATATTTTTCTTTATCTGCATTATCTAGCGCTTTAAATATTTCCTTTTTCTCCCAGATTTCCTGCCATTTTTTCTCGATTTCATTGAATGGATATTCCATTGTTCCTCCATAATATTAAATGGGATAATGCCAATATATTATAAGCATTTTAAACGTCAATAAAAATAAGAATAATCCACATGAAATTTATAAAACAATAAATGCAATGAATGAAATATTAAAAAATGCCGGACAGACTCTCCTATTCTGCCTGACATATATATAAGGTAATGAGAAATGTTACGGCTAATCCCTGGGCAGGATTTTTCTTTTTTCAAAAGGAATACCTTGAGTGAGCTGGTAGGGGCAAGCCTTGCGCTTGACCACCCTTATTCAATCAGGCCAGTAAAAACCAGAGTTCCGGAGGAACGAATGAATCCTAGCCCGTGGTGAAACCACGGGTATAGAGTGAGACACAATTCAAGCACTGTAGGTGCGACATAATATAACACGAACACGGAATGGATTTCAATTAACGTACCACCCCGTCACTTCGTGCCACCCCTCCACAGAATGGGAATTTTTTCTCTACTCTGCACCCTTTCTCTTTTTCACTCTCCGGGCCTCCGCGTGAGCATACTATTATTCCGTTTTCTTCCGAATTTCCGTGGTCGTAATCCTCTGTGGTCTTCATTGGCATACAGATTGCAAAATATTCAAGCTTATACGGTGATAAAAGAAAAAAATTCCAGGGAGCAAAAAGTGCTTTACAAAATATCAGAATCTGCTATATTTGGTTTGTTTAAAAAATGGATTTTACGAACAAGGTTATGAATGACCAAAAAATATCTGGTGAAGTCTAATTATTTCTTGACATTACCCGGCTAAAGAGTTATCCTATTATGATAGTGTGTAAATAGGTGAGCAGAGACTTGACTTGCAACGGAGCGAAGTGCGAGTTAAGAATCTGTAGTAGGGGCAACCCTTGCGGTTGCCCATTGGTAAACCATGTATGATCAAGCCTTGCGGTTGACCAAAAAAAACGCAAATAGGGGCAACCGCAAGGGTTGCCCCTACGAAATCGCAATCGTACCGTAATCTACCTGCTC
Source organism: Candidatus Cloacimonadota bacterium (assembly GCA_029564175.1). Lineage (GTDB taxonomy): Bacteria > Cloacimonadota > Cloacimonadia > Cloacimonadales > WRIO01 > JAGOCT01. The sequence goes on along the minus strand of JAKQQL010000255.1, from coordinate 4,394 downwards.
ACAGAAAAGACTACAAGCAGGATATATGTAGTACGGGAGAACGTACCACCCCGCCCCAAAAGGGGCACCCCTCCACCGGAGGGGAATTTTACAAGTCCCGCACGTAAGGAGGGGAAAATGAATAGTGTGTTCAGAATAATAAACACAAATAGTTCTAAAGATTTTTATAAAAAAGTCGAAAAAGAAATATGAGTAAATAACATGAAGGTAAAAATCATGAGTAAGAAATTATTACTCCTCATCGGTCTAATAGCGCTCCTGACCAGCTCGGTCTGGGCAGCGACATCTATTACGCCGGGCAGTACTCACATTAATGCAACTTTGCAGACTACTACGACGGTCCTGCCAACGCTTACCTGGACTTATGCTGGGGACCAGCCTAATAATTTTAAAATATTTATTAGTAAAAGCCCTTCTCTCAGCAGTCCGATTGAAATTACTAAAGCGGGTGCAGGAAGCCCTGTCTCCAACGCTTTAGTAGCACCCAACATTCTTGAATACAACACGACTTACTATTGGCAAGTCAGACAGTACAATGCTGAAAGTGCTGAAATTCTTGTTAATGGTGAATATGTTCGTTCAAGTATTGCGACTTTCACGACCCCTAAGATGTCCGTATTACCTTATTTAAAATGGACTGCACTGGATGGTGCTGGCAATTATACAGTTGTAATCTCTGAAAATGCTGATTTTTCGAGCCCGACTGTTAATCTCAACACAGTTGAAAACAACTATTATCAAGTTCCTACTACTACTCCTTTAAAATATAATACCACTTATTACTGGAGAGTAAAAAGAGACGGAGACTGGTCTGTTCAGACTTCTTTCACAACTAAAGCCTTAACAATCATATCAGAAACTTATGAGTATAATCCTAATAATGGTGGCTATGTTGATATGTATGCAAACCAAACTGTTGGTATTACTCCTGGAACAGATAAGATTAAGTTAACTGTTGTTACTGATGAATTTGAAGATCTTTCAGGAATCCTGGCTGCAAATTCAACGATCAGTATGACAGCGCTTACTTCAATTTCTGAATCAGATCGCCCTGCAATTCCGCTGGTTTTTACAGCTCCGGATAGTGTTACCTCTTCAATTTCAAAAGAAATTACCATTGAAGACTGGGATGGCGATGACAACTCAGATGCTGCAAAAATTGAATTAACCAACAATGAAACCCTTTCTTTAAAATTCATTTATGGCAGTACGATGACTGTCAATTCTCCTAACCCTGTTCATGTCGCAATCACAGCAGTCAATGCGTTCGATACAGATTATACAACTGATGCTGTCGGAAATCAAACTGCTGACCCGACTGACAATGGTGTTTTCTTTGTTTTTGTTTCTGCAAGCCAGAACAACTCAGAAAAAGTAATTGTCAAAAACATGAATACCGGCGTAGAAAATGTTTTCTATGCAATTGATAATGGTGCATCAGGCTATCATTTAAATCTGACAAAAGCTCAGTTAAACGCAATCACAACTGCTTCTAAAGCAGACCGTATTTCTGTCTATCCATGGGCTCAACCAACTATCAAAAAAGACTTTATCTGGTTGGATAACACCCCAGGAGACTTTGTAACTGCCGGTTCATTTGCACCTGTCAGTATCACATTTGATGAAACTTCTACTTTTACAGGCACAACCACTAACTTAGTCAGAATCATTTCGACTCTGGATCCGGTTGGTTTTGTGTTACAAAGTCCTGTTACTAATATTGCTGTGGGTGCTTCAACTAACCCAATGACTAAAACCATTGAAGCAGCAGCTGCTGTTAACAGTATCAAAGCAACTACCTCATTAGGTGCTGATTTTGCAGTTCCAGCAAATTTAACGGTTACAACCCTTACATATAGTGAATTTAACATGCTGACACCTGCAAACTTCACTACCAATACCGATATTTATCCAATGTTATCATGGGAATCTGCAACAGGTAGAGGATCAACCGATTTAACTCATTACGAAGTTAAGATATCTACTGATGTAACATTCCCTGATGATAATCATACTCAGACCTATACAACAACCAATACCTATTTATATCCTGAAATTGACTTGACCTTTGGTACTTCTTACTTCTGGAAAGTCGTGGCAAAACCAACAGCTGCAAACAGCGTGCCAGATAACTTAGGGGATATGGGTGCTTGGGTATTTACCACAGTTCCTGCGACTAATGGTTATCAGATTACCTCAATAATTCCTGCAAACAGAACCTTAACTGAAGTAAACTCTGATGCATTAAATGCAATTAACGGATATGATGGTTATCGTTTTGCGATGAACCCAGGTATTGCACAAGGTGCTACTTTAACCATTGAAGGTGGGGTTACTTGTGAATTTACTACCGGCACAAAATTAACCATTAATGGTAATATTGTTGCTGATGGTACAGGTAATGCGATCACAATGAAGAGAGCTTCTACCAATACTACTTCATGGCAAGGGATTGAGTTTAACGGAACCACTCATGATGCGCTGGTTACCGGACCAAACTATGGCTATATTTCAGGTAATTATCTTAATAATGTCGATCTGGAATATACCACAAAACCGATTTCACTGGCAACTGGTGCTACTGGTGACCTATATATCAAAGACTGTACTTTCACTCATACTGAAAATGGTATTGATGTAGGATCCGGTTCTTATGTAATGAACAATGCCATAAATACATTTGATGTAACTGGTACTCAAACAGTAAAATATGGTATCAGAGGTGGAATGCTCATCGCTTCAAATACGATTACCGGTACTGATATTGATCACAAATTTGCTGGTTTAGGTATTCAAACAACCAATAAGAATGCAATGATCTCATCAAATACCATTACTTTTGTTACCGGAACAGCTATTGATATTAACAGTACTGCAACTGATGGTGCACCTGTAATATACAATAATATCATTAGAAGTAATGGTGGTATTGCGATTAAAGCGATTAAAAATGCAACCGTATCATTCAATACGATTGGTGGCGCAGCTGCAAATCATGGCAATGTCGGTGCAGCAATCCAAAACGGTAAAAATATCTTAAACAATACAATTATTAAAAATGGTGCAGGTGCTATTTTAGCAGATGCAAGCAACAATGCGGTTGTAAAAGATAATGTAATAACTGACAATCCTGGCTTTGGTATTCAAAACGGAAAAACCATTCTCAATAACACGATTAACAACTCTGATGCTAGTTTAGTGGCTACCCGTAGTACCAATGCGATCAAAGCAGATGCAGATGCGACTGTCAGTGGAAACACCATTACCAATAATATGGGTTATGGTATCAGTGGCGGTAAAATCATTACCGATAACACCATCGTAATTAATGTGGCAGCTAATCCAGCTGTTACAGGTACAGTTGTTGCTAATTATGCAATTACTGCTACTGCAAACACAAGTGCAAGAATTGAAAGAAATACCATTACTTATCCAATTGGTAATGCGATTACCAATGGTGTCTTGATTCAGGATAATACCATTTTAGGTCATGAGACCATCACCATGACAGGTGCTTATGGTATTAAGGCTGACGCAAATGCAAGTGCAAGTATCAAAAACAATAGCATTACCTTAATGAAAGGGACTGCGATTGAAAATGGTATTCTGATTCATAATAATACGATTACTAATGTAGTTGGAAATTATATCAAATCTGACAACCTGGCTACAATCACCAATAACACATTAACCGGCTCAGGCGTCGCTGTCGATAACGGCTATGCAATTCTGAACGGTAAAGTAATCAATAATAATGTCATTAAAAAGATTAAATCTCCTACGACTGATTTAATCAGCTCTTTATACCTTGAAGAATTCAGAAACAATACCGTTGGCGGAAGCGGAGCAAATGAATACAATGTGGCTTCAGGCGCTACAGCTTCTATTCTTTCTGCTGTGAAAACAGCTGCAGGTCCAATGGCATTCACCAATAATATCTTCAAAGATAATATGTACAAGAGCAATCATATTCGTATCAGCAGTGAAAACATGACAATTACGGATAACAGCATTACCAACAATTACGATGATACTAGTGCTGAAACCATTCTGGCTACAGGCGGTTTGATCTCTCCTTATTTAACAACTGCCGGAACAGGTACAGCAATGTACATCAAGTTAAAAGATGCAAATGCTGTGATGACCGGTAATACGATTACCGGACATAAAGGCAATATTCTCGGTGCTGCACTTTATATTGAAGCAACCGCTGCGCTGACCAACAAAATTGTGATTGATCAGGAAAACATCATTTCTGACAATCATGCAATTGGTTCCGGAGCAAAAGGTGCTGCTCTTTACCATGTAAATGGTATTGTAATTCTCGGAAGCGAAACAGCTCCAACTCTTGGCAATACGATAACAGTAAACTCTGTTCCTGAATATCAGGCTAG
>JAKQQL010000248.1:0-19325 GCA_029564175.1 Candidatus Cloacimonadota bacterium | reverse complement strand
TAATGGTAAGCGATGATGCGGAATCACAATCTGCGACCATTGTATTATTAGATGATAAAGGAAGGATCAGAGATAAAAAAGTAACAACTGTTGGTGAATAAAATATACCGCTATGGAATTAGATAAATTAGACCAGATCTCAGCACAAGCCTTTGAAGGTTATATAGTTCGCAAAGATTTGCTTGAACAATTCCGAAAGACCTATCCTGTGCCAACATATGTTATTGAATTTTTGCTGGGTAGATATTGTGCTACAACAAACGAACAGGAGATACAAGAAGGCCTTGAGATTGTTTCAAGACAACTGAAAGACCGTACAGTCAGGCCTGGCGAAGAAGAGTACTTTAAATCAAAAGCCAGAGAGCAGGGTTCGATCAAATTGATCGATATCATTACCGCAAAGCTGGATACAGCATCCGACAGTTATGTGGCTACTTTGCCAAGCCTGCAGCTGACAAAGGTTCGCATTTCTGCTGAAATGGTTAATGCTAATGACAGGATGCTTACAGGTGGTTTCTATGCTGAGGTCGAACTACAATATGACGCTGCTATTGCCCAGGAGAGCAACGGCAGGCCTTTCGGAATCAACAACATTCGTCCGATCCAGTTATCCCAGCGAAATGTTCTGGATATTTTATACAAGGGGCGAGAAAATTATACGCTTGAAGAATGGAAAGACTTGTTGATTCGTAGTGTTGGGATGGAGCCATCCATGTTGTCAGAAAAGGCAAAGAATGTTCTTTTTGTACGCATGATTCCTTTCGTTGAGAGGAACTTTAACCTGATTGAATTAGGCCCCAGAGGAACAGGCAAATCGCACCTTTACCAGCAAATTTCTCCGTATTCACACCTGGTCTCTGGCGGTAAAGCTACGGTTGCGAAAATGTTTGTGAATATGGGTAGCGGAGAAAGAGGCCTGGTATGCAAATATGATGTTGTCTGTTTTGATGAAGTATCCGGAATTTCCTTCGACCAGAAAGATGGAGTAAACATCATGAAGGGGTATATGGAAAGTGGTGAATTCAGCCGGGGAAAGGAACCGATACGTGCCGATGGCGGGATTGTCATGGTTGGAAATTTTGAAGTGGATGTTGAACACCAGCAACGGATAAGTCACCTTTTTGGTCCATTACCGAAAGAAATGAGGGATGATACAGCCTTTATGGATAGGATCCATGCGTATGTTCCGGGATGGGATTTCCCAAAACTTAATAAATCATATTTAACAAATCATTTCGGATTGGTCAGTGATTTTCTTGCAGAGTGCTGGACACGGTTAAGAGACATCAATCGGATTCACTCTGTCCTGGGTCGCATTGATTACGGTAGTGCTCTAAGCGGCAGGGATATCTCAGGAGCAAACAAAACCCTAAACGGGTTGCTCAAATTAATGCAACCCAATCCTGAGGCACCAGTGCCAGACGAATTATTAGAATGGGCAATTAAAGTATCCCTTGAATATAGAAGAAGAGTAAAGGAGCAGCAAAAAAGAATCGGTTCTGCGGAGTTCCGGAACACTCACTTCAGTTATAGGCTTGGAGAAAATGGAGTCGAAACGTTTGTTACGACTCCTGAAATACATAGTGAAAACACCATTACTGAAGATCCATTACCACCGGGACAAATCTGGGCAATTAATGCTGGTGGCAGTGAGGAACCAAATGGTTTGTATCGGATTGAAGTCAGTTCAGGTCCAGGATCAGGGGTAAAGATCCTTAACAGACCAATACCACCACAGTTTCAGGAAAGTGTCAGATATGCAGAACAGAACCTATATAGCAAGGGCAAAGAATTGGTGGGTGACCGAGATCCCCGTTCTCATGAATTTTCAATACAACTGAGAGCATTTGATGCTTCCAAGAGTGGAGATGGTATGGGAATGGCAGTATTGATGACCATGTGCAGTTCAATACTTGAAAAGAATACCAAGGGGGGTATGGCCATAGTCGGCCAACTGAACCTTGGAGGATCTCTTGATTTGGTTTACGGTGCTGTAAATATTGCCGAAATTGCCATTGAAAAAGGAGCCACAACACTGCTCATCCCACTTAATGCAAGGAAGCAGTTAAATGAACTCTCCGATGACATGATAACGAAAATCAATATTCAATACTATACGGATTTGAGGGATTGTTTGGTGAAGACGTTGATGGAATAGATTCATCACTTTGTTTATGTTATTATGGAGCATCCACAATATAAATTGACATATAAGGATTTGCCAGAGATCCCTTTTGTAAAAAGATGGAATGACCTAAGCACTACTGATGAACAAGTTATTACAAACAAACTTCTTGCCAAGCAGTCGATAAATGATGATGAAAAAAATAAGCTTAAAGAATGTATAGATTTCTACAAAAATGTTATTCCAAAACTAAAGGATTTTGATTTAAAGGCCTTAGGGAAATCAGAGATCCAAGAATTTCTTGAATATTATCTTTATATTTTTACTTATTTAATTGCGCAAAGTAATGATTTATATATATATCGGTTGTTCAGATTGGTAGACAATGAATCTATACTTGGTAAACCTGATCGTATAAGAGAAGGAAAATACCTAAGCTACCCACCTTTAGAAATTGTCCAGAGGAATAAGAAATTTAATAGAGCAAATACTCCAGACTTCAATGTGTTCTATGGATCTTTTTCAATAGATAATGTCCTGCTTGAAACTAAACCGGAAGTTGGCAGATTTGTAACAATAGGCCAGTGGATTCCTGTAGCTGGTGATCAAGTTAAAGTAATCAGCTATCCCATCTGTCCTAATCCCATGAAATATAAAGTAAATTATGATGCTCATGCTGCCTATTATGCTTATGAAAGACTATCAACCAAGGTTGATCCACTTCTATTTGATTGGATGGGAGTGATGTTCAATTTTATTAATGATGAATTTGCTAAACCGGTTACACATCATCTGGAATATCTCTATTCAGCACTTTTTTCCAAGAGGGTATTCGAAATTGAAAATGAACCTAATCCTGATTATAATTTCGAATGTATTATTTACCCGAGTGTTGGAAACAAACTTGATGCACAAAATATAGCCTTGAAGCCATTTGTAATTGACACGAAATTCAAATTATGGAAAGTATATGAATTTGAAATAACTTCCACTCATTATGATAGAGTTCCTAAACTCAAAGACCCAGAAGAAATTTCAGCTGTTGAATACAAAGACTTCGTTTGCACAGATTGGGTTGAAAGAGATGGATATATTGTTTGGTGAAGTTGTTTTTGAAAAGAATACTTTTAGAATTATCACATATTGATTTGTTTATCAGAGACATATGGAAAATGGAATAATAGACTTGGAAGCATATTTGGCACCACCGTCATTTAATAGGATAAAAGCGCACTTTTATCTATATGAAACCTTGTATACATACAATTACAATGCATTTAAGGAGAAGCTTTTAATTGGCCCCTATGGCAGGAAAACTCATTACGATAATGTTTCTCTATTATATGATCAAGGTTTTATAAGATCAATTAGTTTCCCTGAAGAAAAAAAGTATGAAGAAAAACTTGCTAAAAATGTATCATTCAATCAAATTATCGGGTTGCTAAAAATGTTGCAAAAACAACAATTGAATGCGATAGCTGATTTGGCAAATCAAAAAATATATACTAATTCTTCTGTCATGGTTAAAAAAATTCAATCAACCGGCCAGAATATTTTAGCGTTAAAAGAGCGATTATACGCTCTCTCTTATAAAGAACTTTATAATAAGAGCTTAAATCCAACCTTGTCTCTTGATTGCTATAATGCATTGGAATTAAAAACAGCAAAATCTGATATTTACAGAGTTCTGATTAGTAATATACCAATTCCAGATGATTCAGTCCCGTTAGTGGATATTATCCAATATAGAGATGATGAATCAAATAAGCTTAGGTTTTTACGTTTAAGATCGTGGGCAAATAAAATATCTAAGCAAGATTTTTTTGAAAAAGAAATTATTGAAGAAGTTGAAACTTTAATTGCTGAGTATAAATATGAAATGAAAGTAGCAGGAATGAGGATGAAAAATGCAAAAATTGAATTTGCGATAAAGATCCTTCCTCATCTAATTGAAAACATAGTAAAATTGAACTTTAGCAAACTTGTGGATCCATTTATCAAATTAAGATATGAGAAGGTCTCCTTGTTGTACGCTGAAAATAAGGCAAAAGGTAATGAATTGTCGTATATTATTAAGATTGAAGATTAATCTGTTTTTCAGTGTTGGAAATGGCACGGGCAATATACTAAACACGCCACTAAAACTGCATGTAACTCATTGAAAATAACCCACGATGATTAGATTATTTAATGAACTCTTCATAAAAATCGGATTAAAATTTGGGAAAATTGATATGGATGACCCAGATCAGGTTGCTGCCAGAATTAAATCATTTGAGGCAATTAATTTACGTTACTATAACATTAATGCAGTATTGATGATGATACTCCAATCATTCTCAATACCAGTAAATATCTGGCCTCAAGTTAAAGGTCATTTCTTTTACAGAGGACAGATATTTCACAAAGACAAACCATTTACAAGCAAATCGAGAATTTCCTATAATCCAAAACCGGGAAAGGATATTGGTAGAGCAAATCTCCCCTATAGATCAACATTTTATGCTTCAAGTGCACTTGATACAGCAGCCATTGAGTCATGTCAGGACGAATTACGTAAAACAACAAGTAAAGAATTTAACGTGGTTATTGGAGAATGGGAACTTACAAAAGATATAGAAACTTGTATGATTTGTCATGCTGAAGATACACAAAAGGTTGGCACCGATGTAGGAGAAGCGGCTGTAGCCATTGAACCATTAATGCGTAAGGGGAAGACTGAGGACCAATATCAAGCACTTTTAAAAGTTAATATTTTCTTCGCAAAACAGTTTGCCAAAAAAGAAATTAAGCACCCTAATGATTACCTTTTCAGTGCGCTTTGTGCAAACACAATTATACGTTCTAAAAATCCTGACCTACAGCCTGAAGCATTGTGGTACCCCAGTGTTGCATATAAATATAAAGGATTCAATGTTGTTTTTAAACACCAGCTTATTGACAATAATGAGTTGATTTTAAGAAGAGTTTTTCATTATCGTTTAAAATTTAATAATCCAAACACATATCCGGAAATAACCAAGATTAATGAAACAACCATAATAGAGGGGGACGTTATTATATGGTGAGTAATTTTTTACGCAACTTTATGCTTATAACAATAATAATACCCTTGTAGATCAGATCAGGTATTTGCAAGACTATATGATTTCAGTAAATAATCTACTCGATACAAATCCGCCCCAAGAAATTTACCAAAAATTGAACAGGTATTAACGGCCTGTTTTTTAAAAAGGTAATTCTTTATTCTCATTTATTAATCCTGATTCAGGTACATTTACACACCATGCCGCAGGGTAAGTTTTTTTTAATTCTGTATTGTCAATCTGAATCCGGTACATTTTTTTCCGTGGTAAATAAAACAGACTTCCGATTCCGCCCTTATTATTAATACACTTATTTTTAACATAGAAATAGCCAATGTCCTTGTATCCGGCAACTTCAAGTGCTTCTATACGATCAGCTAAATTAGGTGTGCCTTTAATAATTGCAGTTATTTCAGCTTCAATTTGAATTATTGACTTGTTCATAATCAGATTGATTAATTTGGTTGTTATTATCTTTGAACAATTCCAATAATTCCTTTTCCTTCTTACGTTCAAAGTATTTTATCGAGTGGATTAATTTCCACCAGTAATGCCTAAAAACCCTGACCCAAATTATTTCATACCATCGGCTGGTTCTCTCGTGACGGCATATGTATAAAGAGCCATTACTGTCTTCCAACTTTTGGTTATTAGGTACCCCGGAATATACGTATACGATTCCGGCAATGGTTTTCCCCAATTCCTTGAATGATTTAATTGAATAGGATTCATACATAACATCATCGAAGAAATGCCATGCCCAATTTTCCGATTCAGCGAAAATGTAACACCAGTTACCACTTTCAAATTCTGCCTTGTAAACTTTCATTTCTTAAATATTTTTTACTCTAAAATTTATTTGTCATAGTCAGCTGTTTGACTACATTAATAAATATGTAGGCAGGCACGCAAAAGGATGAATTTTAACATTATTTAACATTTTTTATACTGAAACAAAAACACATAAGGATTCAGCTTATGAAGCTATCGCCTGCTGTTTCTGACACTGCTCAGGTTTATTTTTTCAGTAAGATTAGGTCTGATTTCTGCGCCAACTCAGGATTTATTCAGAGATCAGAGGTTAGAAGAGTAGTATTTTTGTACTACTTTTTGTACTACTAATAAAAATGACCTCGTAAATACTTGATTTACAAGGCCATTTGATTTAATCAGTCGGGGTGAGAATATTTGAGTTATTTTTTGTATTGGTCACATATTCAATGTATTATAAAATATTTTACTACAAAATAAAATAATTCTGTTACACAGAATTTTATGTATTGAATATCAATATATTAGATATGTAATTTGGGTACAAAAAACGGTACAAAAAAATCTTTCTGGTACAAAAAAAGTACAAAACATTTCCTACTTTTATACTTCTAACCAACATCGAATTCGTGAAAACACACTCTGAACTTAAAAAAGTAAAGGTGGGTGAATACACCTACATCTATGTGTTGTATAAACATAAGGGAGTTCTGATTAGGATTAATACCAAAAACAAATATGTACCAAGTTGTATGAATAAAGATTTAACATACAATTCAAAAATGTTGAACTATGTTGAACTTAATCAGAAAACTTTAGAGTTAAAAAGGAAGGTTGATGATTATTTAAGTTTCAAAACAAAACATGGATCTATACACAGAATATCTCAAAAAGAATGTTTGAAATACGTCAAGGAGGGTGAAAAATCAATTATGTTATCGGGACCATTTTTGGAGATGTTTACTCAAAAACCAAAAACTTTAACGGAATTACTTGATGAATTTTACCAATTCAAAAAAGACGAATTAAACAACAGGTTATCGTATAAAGATTATAAGTCACTAATAAATTCATTGAAGGATTTTCAGACTTCAAAAAAAATCAAACTGACCTTAGAGAAAATGAATACCCCTGAATTCATGGTTCAGTACAGGAATTTTCTATCTGAAAAACGACCAGATGGGTATCTGACTAAGGGAGGATTAAATGATAACACCATAAATAAAAGATTTTCAACACTAAAGACCTTCTTTCGATGGGTAGAAGATAAGGAAATCTACAAATTCAAATCTGTGGTTCATCGTTTCAAAATTCAAAAATTTGATAATGATCCTGTTGTACTTACAATGGAGGAAATTGAAAATCTCTATACCATGAATATCGACAATCCAACCTGGGGGAAAATCAGAGATGTTTTTATCTGTAATTGTTTTATGGGGTTACGAATAAGTGATTTAAAAACAATAAAGAGGGAGGAATTTCACCTCGATGAAGATGGAGATTATATTTTAGTGAAAGAGAACCTCAAGACAAAGACAAAGTCAGAGATATTAATTGATGGAATATGCCTCGATATACTGAAAAAATACGAGTTTCAATTACCTGAATTTTCAGACCAATATTTCAATACCCAATTGAAGAAACTACTGGAGGACAAGAAACTATTCGAAGATATGGTCATAAAGAAGAAAAGAGTAAACAAAGAAATTAAGGATTACTCGATAATGAGGAGAAAGTTGATTTCATCTCATTCATGTCGACGGACGTTTATTACTATTGGTATATTAAAGAATATTCCATTGAATATATTGATGATGTCTTCGGGTCATAAACAAATTCAAACCTTACAGAAATACATGAAAAAGGTCATGATGAAGGAAGAACTTAGAAAAATTCAACTTAAACCAAATAATGTATCAAATTAATTTATATACGATTCCTCATCTCGATTTCTGAAAATGTCGGTTCATCATAAGGACATCCAATGTCTTTACAAATCTGTTTAAAATTTTCATCGTGTTCTGGACGACAATGATTTAATATATGACCTATTTCGTGAAGAATACAACCTTTTAATTTTTCAACGTCATTTATTAATACTACTGAATATGAGTTAATTAAAATCTTCTCTGAGATAGGGAGGGTTTGTGCGATAATTCTCGTTTTACGACTGATTTTTTTTGACAATACAAACTCTATTTTCCATCCTTTGAGTTTGTATTTTCTGAATATACTCTTAGTGAACTTCTCTAATTCACTTTGTTTCTCATAATCAACTTTGTAATTCATTTCTTACAATCAATTAATTGAAGAACATTATAGGTCTCAAAGATAAAAACTTAAATCATGAGTTCTTGATAATCCTGTGAAGTATCTCAAGATGGAATTTTTCCATATAAAATGTTCATCTTCAGTTATAAATGAACATTATATGTTTATTTTAATCACTGATATTCAGTTTATTATCTATGATATCCATTTAATTGTCAAAATTAATATTCATTTATATCATAATATAATACTAAATGTGTATTTTTATCACATGAAAACAATTGAAAGAACTACCAAAAACAATAAGAGAACTACATATCCAATTGATTGGGATAGTGTAGTATCACTTGAAAGTAGATTATTACGGGATTTTCAGTCAGAAAGAACTGAAAAAAAATGTCGGGATTTATTGATGATAAGTATAGGAGTAAGATTAGGTTTAAGGATAATTGACAATCTATCTCTTAAATGGAAAGACCTAATAGGATTACAGGTTGGAGAGAAATTTGTCAGAGTGGAGAAAAAAACTAATAAGGAACGGATTTTGGTAATGGGTTCAAAACTGAGAGAGGTACTGGATATTGTGATATCAATTACCAATCCAAAACCTGATAGTTTTATCTTTTCTTCTCAAAAGGGGAAAGGAGATGAACCTATGTGTATCCAAACCTTTAATCGTCTCCTGAAAGAAATCATGGAGGAATACAAAGTGAAATGTATTGGTCACGTAAGTTCTCACCTCCTAAGAAAAAGTTTTATTGTGGGTACTATTAAGAAAGGATTTGAGAAAGGTGACCATCTGTCCTTGGTAAAAGTTAGTCGATTGGTAAATCATTCTTCAGTGTCCGTCACCCTCAAGTATACAAATTTCGAAACCGACCAAATGTTAAACCTTTACGAACTTAATTGACATCTAATGGTTTATTCAACAGACACTTAGATGGTTTAAACAAATTCCCGATAAAAGTGGGTCTCTGTAATGGATTTAATACTATGTGGTTAAGGTTCCTTTGACCAAGTTTTTCAATAGGTTTAGAATTCAATTCAACTTTTGTCGTACACTCAATGTATGTTCTGAGTAAAGAAATATCATGAACCCCGATATACTCAAGTTTTATATTTAATGTTGGGTCAATCATTCTTACTCTTGTAGATAACTGAGAAAGTATCCTGACATCAAGGTTATCGTAAGATGAGTATAGAATGTAATTCAGATTGAAGGATGGAAAGTCATCAGGTTCTTCCTGAACTATTGATGTTGACCTTATTCCTCCCTCAAAATATCTGTTCCAAAATTTTCTGTTTGGAATGGTTCCCAATGATACCATCCCGTTAATTAATCGTCTTGAAATATCATTTAATTTGGTGACATCAAAAGTATGATAATTCGTTCTGTCAGGTTTCTTGGTAATTCTGAAGAAATACAGATACTTACCCTTTAACTCACTTTCTAATTTATTAACCCTGTCCAAGACGATCTCTTCTACGTGTTCTTCGAAATCTGAATACATTTCACTTTCTAAGATTGTCTGATTGATGATTTCTTTTGTTTCCATAAAAATAAATATCCTGAAAAGTGAATAAGTGAGTTAATACTTAAATAAAAAGTACTTGAATTTTACAGAAGGGATAATACTTTTTAAGAAAAATCATGAGGTTTTAAAGAAAATCATGAGTTATACCTCAAATACGTTAAATAGTCAAGTACTGAGTAACAAATAGTCCAGGTGAGTAGTGGAAAATTTTTTTCGAGAAATCCCTCATTTTTGGGTCTATACCGACCTTTGGTAAATAACAAATTTCCCTGACAAGGGGGGGAACGGAGGGGGGGTACTCAAAGAACTCCAGGGTTGGAAGAAGTCAAACGGCATTGACATGCCGTTTGATATAATCTGAGATATCATGATTTCTTTAAGTTCCACCTTATCAGGAGTTTAATATTCATTTTGTGCCGTTTGATTTTTAAAACCTCAATCTGGAAGTATTATCCAGGAATTTCTGGACTATTTGAATAATTGGTGTTGAATTTTCCAATTAATGAAATGAAAGAAAGATTAATCAAGATACCGAGATATTTATAGTTATGGGTAAAAAATCGAGGAAGAAACGAATACTGATGTTAGTTACAGAAAGACAACTAAGGTTTCTAACTGATACCCTAAAATTGAAAAGAAAGAGTAAAACCAAGTCGGTAAAATCCAACCTTCCCCTGAATTTGGAACAAATAACGAAAGAAGTATTGAAATCAGATTGAACGAATTATTAAAACAAATTGTCAGATCTCATCAATGAAGAAAGAACCTCATAACGAAATCCATTATTTTAAATTAAACGAATTTTTTCCTATTGATAAAAACGTTGAAAATAGACTAAGAGAGTTTGTATTACATATAAAAGATAAATCACATCTGTCTGACGAAGACCTCATTTATGTAATTACAAGAAATGACTTTATTTTTCTTATTGGTCTACTCGTAAAAGAATATGAAGATTTCATAAAGACCAATCCGATATCTGAAGACAACGAAAATTTCGATGGTCAGGATTGAATATATTTATCCAAATTACCCGACCTCATTTCATCGTAAATTAATTGACCAATAAAATCCTTAATTCTTGGGTCATCAATCTTTTTGAAGAAATCAAATCTTTCGTTAAAGTAGGATAATATGGTTTTGTTAAGAACATCGTCAAATTTCTTCCTTTTATTGGTTTCAGAATTATCCCCATTTAAAACTTTCTGAAGTCCCACATTAGTTACGACCTTAGTTTTCATATTTTCAAGGTCAACCTTATCCTGTTCAGTTATTTCAGTTCCGTAAACGTCATTGATATGTTTGACAATCTCAGAAAGTAAGTCCAATTCAGGTTCTTCGGGAACTTTAGATTTACCCATCTCGATTCCCTTTAAAATACCTCCTTTTTCTCCGTTTTCAAGGACGATCTTCCCTGAAAAGGTCTGTTGGATACGGAAACTTTCAAGGTCAACAGAATTAAGAATATCAAGTATCTGAGGTTTCTCTCTTTTCGGTAGTTTTTTATTAAGATATTTCACAAAAACATAGAGTTTTTCTAACTCCAAATCTGTAAAGGTCATAATTTGAGTAATGTACCCATAAAGTCGAATGTAGGATTGAATATTTGACCGAAATAACTCTCTTTCTTCTTCATCAGGGATATCCTTCCATTTATCCACGACCTTGTTTAAAATCGGTTGTAAACGTTCCTGGGGAATACTTTGATCGTAGAAAATCTTACAAAACTCCTCGACTTCATATTTAGTGAATAGATTTACACCTTCAATGTCATTTTGAAGTGTGTAAAGTCGATTGGGATCTGTTTCTTCCTCCAACATTGTGTCCTCATAGTAATCCTTGAAAGACCTGTAAATTTCTTTAGGTTCATTTACAAAATCCAAAACGAATGTGTCTGTCTTCCCTGTCATTTTTCGATTTAATCGGGAAATTGTTTGTACACATTGTAGTCCACCAAGTGTTTTATCAATAAACATTGAATGAAGAAGAGGTTCATCATACCCTGTCTGAAATTTGTTACTCACAATCAGTATTCTGTAACCTGGGTCTTTAAATCCTTCAGGAATAGATACTCTTGATGGAAGTTTGTTAAGAGTGTCTTCTGTATAATCCTGTCCATCAATATGTACAACACCACTAAATCCAACCAAACATGAAAAGGGTAATCCCATCTCTTTCATCTGTTTCCTCATTTCGTGGAAATAAAGGACACAATGTTTACGGGAACGGACGACAATCATACCACGACCTTTCCCCTGTATCTTTTTTGAGGTGTGTTTTAGGAAATGGTCAAGGATTATTGAAACCTTATGTCGGATAGTAATGGAATGTCCGTCAACATATCTCACCAACTCTTCCATTACTTTGTTCTTTGGAAGTTCTTTGTCCTCCTTAACCTCCTTGTTTAGTTTAAACCATCTCGAATATGTTGTGAAATTCTGTAAAACATCTAATGTAAATCCCTCATTAATTGATTGTTTCATCGAATACACATGGAACGGGATATACTTCCCTTCCTCGTTTTTCCGACCAAAAATTTCAAGTGTCTTGTTTTTTGGAGTACCTGTAAAACCAAAGAAACTCAGATTATTCTTTTTCCCACGACTTCTGATTTCATCCAGAATTCTCCTGTCGATATCATTATATTCATCGTCCTCTACCTCGTCTATATCTTCAACTGATAAGGATTTTTTCAAATGTTTGGAACTTTCTCCTGACTGACTTGAATGGACTTCATCCACGATTATTCCGAATGAATGACCTGGGAGTTCATTAATTGTTTCAGATATCCTTGGAAATTTCTGAATTGTGGTTATTATGATGTCTTTCCCTTTTTCGAGGTATTCCTTTAATTGTTGACTATTCACATCAACAGGATTAACAACTCCTCTCGTCTGTTCCAGTTGTTTAATAGTATGTTGAAGTTGTCTGTCAATTACCTTCCTGTCAGTAACTACCACTATGGTATCAAAAATACGTTTTGTATCAGATGGAGTTCTGTAAAGTGACGTTAAAAGATGAGACAACCACCC
The DNA here is from genome assembly GCA_029564175.1 of Candidatus Cloacimonadota bacterium. Lineage (GTDB taxonomy): Bacteria > Cloacimonadota > Cloacimonadia > Cloacimonadales > WRIO01 > JAGOCT01. The sequence goes on along the minus strand of JAKQQL010000248.1, from coordinate 6,505 downwards.
GATTTCATAACTTTTCCCACTACCAGTTGTGTGTTGGATAAGATAGTTCTTACCGATACCCTCTTTAACTAAAGTTTCCCTTAACTTTCTGATTACCTCTAACTGATGGTATCTTGGAAATATCAATAATTCAGTCTTCTTTTCAACAACTCTACCTTCCTTTTCACTCCATTCTTTTTCCTTTTCGATTGACAGATGAACGAAGTTTTCGAGTATGTCTAATACAGAATTTGGAGTTAAAATCTCTTTCCACAAATAGTTGGTTCTTAAACCATCTGTTTCAGGATTATCTATTCCCTTGTTATAGGGTAAAAATTTTGTCTTTTCCCCTGATAACCTTGTTGTCATTGAAACCCTGTCATTATCACAACAGAAGTGTACTATACACCTCTGAAATTGAAATAATTGTTCCTTGGGATCTCTGTCGTACTTATATTGTCTTTCCGAATCGAGAATAGTTTGATTGGTCAGTTGGTTCTTTAATTCCATTGTAAGAAACGGAAGTCCATTCAGGAAAAGAACCATATCGAGTGATTTCTCGTTTTTCAAGGAATAATGAACCTGTCGGACTATAATAAACCGATTTTTCTTATAAAGTTCCTTATGTTCAGGGTTTAAAGAGGTTTTGGGTTGAAAATAGACCAACCTGAAATTACAACCTCTATCTTTTACTCCTTTTCGTAAGACATCAATCAATCCTCTTGATGAAATTTCATTATTGATACGGGTAACAAGTTTTTTCTCAGTGTCAGACCCATATTGTTCCCTTAACTTCTTGAATTCCTTATCCTGTGTTTCTTTAATAAATTCAACAATGTCTGACGGGATTGAACACAAAACTCTATCATATTCATTAAAAAGACGGGATTTATAACCTGTGTGTATGAGTGATTGTTCAATATGTTCTTCCAAATTCTTTTCTGAATATACCATTGGGATTAGTTTACATTGTTTCTTACATCAATTTTTCCCGTAACTACCTCTGAAATTAGAGATTGTCGGTATTCTTTTAGTAAATCTATTTTCCTCTTTTCCAATGAAATAATATTACTTGTTTCTTGAAAGTTCTCATTTATTATTTCAACTATCCTATTTTGTTCCTTAATGGGGGGAATAGGAACAACTGAGTTAAAAATTACCTCAGGTGAAACTCTTGGTAATTTGACCCCAATATTGAAGGAGTTACAAGAATTAATGAAACCATAACTCAACATTATATGGAAAAGAAATTGGTTATTGATTTTCCTCGGTCTCACAACAATCATTTCTCCCATCGAATATCCCTCATAACTTGTCAAAATGACTTTAGATAAATAAACTCGTAGTTTGTTAAATAAAATATCCCCTCTTTGGAACTTAAAACCTTCATTATCATATTCAGAGTAAAGATTTAAACAGACACCAGTTCCCTGTTCGACATTTTCTGGAGAAATTCTAACGTCCGAAGAACTTGGTATCCCTTTCTCAGTTATATAGTCTGATACGGATTTCAGTTTTCTCGTTTCCCAATGTTCAGGTATCTCCCCAATCCATTCAATCCCACTATCTTTCATTTTTACATTTGGGTCAAGACCTTTAGTGATAACCTGATTAATTAGGGAGGTTCGTTGTTCCTTCAGGAGTTCAATTTTCTTTTCCTTCGTTGAAATCAACTTGTCAATTATTTCGGTCTTTTCGTCTAAAAAGATAACGATTTGATTTTGTTCGAAAATGGAGGGAAAGATGACAGGTATATCTCCCATCATATTATTCATAAGTTTTGGATTAATATCCAACCTTACGTATCCCTTAGTTCCTAAATTCAATAGGTAATTAAGATATTTCAAGTTACTATATCCATTTTCTTTATTTGATAAAAGACCACACACATTTGTTGTATTAAACTTCCCAGTACGATGAAAACATGTCCCAGCGTTTGCCCCGTCTGTCGTCCAAGTCACATATTCACCTTCAAAATCAAAAGTATTTATCGAACCTAAAACGCCATTATTCTCAGTCTGACTACTATATACTGGATATTCCCCTTGATTATCAATTATCTCCTCTTTCGAAATAACCCTTCCTCTTTCAAGAAAGTAATGACGACCTATTCGTGATAAAATCCAATGCTCTGGGATATCACCAATCCAATCAATACCTGATGGTTTATATGAATTATATTTATTCATTTTCCTGGTACTTGTAGGATTGATTGATTAAAAACATCACATAATCGAGGTCAGTTTTATTATCCATTGTAATCTGATAATCTCCATTACCCCAGTGACCGACTCCACTTATATCTTTCGTCAAACTATTTGTGTCGTTTAGTGTCCCCTTCTTTAGGTTCAACATAAGAACCAATCCTTTATTCCAAAAAATAACATCGATAAATGGTCTTTTCCTCCTGAAACTGATATAGTTCCCCCGATATTGAATTTCCACTTCACCGAGGTTTAAAATCCTGTCTTTTAGAGAGAAATATAACTCATTGACCCATTCAGGTCGGGATTTACTCCTTGTCAGATGGTACTCTTCATCATAAATCTTCACCTCTTTGGAGACCTGACTTATAACATTCCCACTATCTGAACTAATGGTTGAAATACTCTCAGATGAAGTAGTTTTATGTTGAATGAGACCGATAGTATTATTTTCATACATCTTAATCTCCCATAACTCAAAAGGAACATCTTTAAAATTCACTGAATGTTTCTGATATTCTGTAAATTGTGGTGAAATGAAAACTACCTTTGATTGTGTCCAGTCAACATCATCTCTTTTCAACGACCCATTATTTTTTTCGTTGAATTCAAGAATAAAATCTGATTTATTATTTAACATGAGGGACAGGTAGGTATATCCTTGGTCAATTACTGAATAGTTTCTTTCTTTCTTATACTCGATAATTACAAATGACTTGTTCTCCCTGTTAAAACCCAAGGTGTCAATTCTGAAGTTTTTAATTATCAATTCAGAACTTACAAACTGAAGATGAAAGAATTCTTCAAGGTTCTTCTCCACGAGATTTTGTATATCCTTTTCGAGTTTGAAATCCTTGGAAGTAATACTCTTAACAACCTGATTATTAAGACTGAATAATTTCATTGATTTAGAAGTTTATTCATTAATCCATCCGTTTCCTTTTCCAAATCCAACAATTCCTTAGTAATCTCTTCCACTGACCTTAGAGGTTTGTATTTGTAGAAATACTTGGTGAAGTTTATTTCATATCCGACACTATCTTTCGTCCTGTCCATCCAACTATCAGAGAGATGTGGTTTAACCTCTTTCAGAAAATACTCATCTATATCTGTACCCAGTGGTATTCGTTCTGTGTCTCTAAGGGAACTATCAGGTTTCGGGTTTCCCTTTTTATCTTTTTCAATTTTCCCGTCAACAATTGATGGTCGTTCTATTGTAACTTTTGTATATCCAAAGAACTCATTGGGATATATCTTTGAATTATCAGTCACTTCGAATTTTTCATACAGATTTGTAATCTCCTCAATCATCTCATCGGGTATGAATTTTCTCTTATTACCCAATGATTTCTTCATGTTCTTATAGAAAGTGGAACCATCAATCAACTGAATTTTACCCTTCCTGTGTGGTTTTTTGTTATTTGATAATATCCATATATAGGTAGTTATTCCTGTGTTAAAGAATAACTGGTCAGGTAATTGGACAATACATTCTAACCAGTCATTTTCAATAATCCATTTCCTGATTTCACTCTCCCCCGAACCACTATCCCCTGTAAACAATGGAGAACCATTGAAAATGATACCTATCCTTGAACCTGTTGGTTCCATTTTGGAAATCATGTGTTGTAAGAAAAGGAGAGAACCATCTGAAGTTCTTGGAGTTCCAACAAAAAACCTTCCATTAGGATTTTGACTTTCGTTTTCGATAAACTCTTGTTCGGACTTCCATGAAACTCCAAAAGGAACATTTGACATAAGGTAATCGAACTTCCTTCCTTGAAAGTGGTCATTGGATAAAGAAGAACCCAGTCGAATGTTGTCAGGATTTTCACCAGTAATCAACATATCAGATTTACACACTGAATACGTCTGAGGGTTTAACTCCTGACCATATAGGTTAATCTCAATATCAGAGTTTATATTCTCCAAAATCCATCTCTTACCGATTGAAAGAATACCACCAGTTCCACAACAACAATCAAAAAGAGAACGAACCTTCCCCTGTCCCTGTAAATCTTCTTTATTACCACTGAAAACGAGTGAAACCAATAATCTGACCTCGTCCCGAGGAGTGTAGTGTTCCCCACTGGTTTCATTGGACATCTCTGAAAATCGTCTGAGAAGTTCCTCAAATATAGAACCCATAGAGTGATTATCAACTCTATCAGGGTGTAAGTCAATCGAAGTAAATGTTTCTACTAACTGATAAAGTTTTCCGTTCTTATTCAGTTTTTCAATAGGTTTTTCTAACTGAAAGTTTTCAATTATCTCCCTGACATTTGGACTGAACCCATTAAGGTAGTTGTTGAAGTTGAGTGAAATATTGAGATGGTCTTGTTTTAATCTCTGAAGGTCATAACGGGAGTAATTGTAAAAATTCAAACCTGTCTCGTTATAAAGGACGGGAGTTGGGTCATCTATTTTTTTGGAAAACTTCTCGTAAAGGTCAATTACCTTATCCTTTGAAGTTTCTAAGACACAATCCAGTCGACGAAGAACGACAAAAGGTAGAATAACGTCCCCGTATTCGTGTTGTTTAAATAATCCCCTTAGAAGGTCATCACAGACAGACCATATAAAAGACGAAATCTCTGAATGATTAGTAGACATAACAAATAATTGGTTCTGGAAAATTACCAATTATTATTCAATTTAAAAATTCGATTTGTGGAATTAAGATGTTTGGAACCCTGTCATAATCAACTCTCTGGTCAACAACGTCATTCACCTCAAAGAACCAGTTATCCATCTTGTTCATATCAGTGATCTTGTGAGATTTTGGATTGAATTCCTTTACACAATAAGACAGAAGTGTAAGTTTATCCAGTTCAGATATTATCGGTTCTGTAATGGAAGTTCCCAATAACCAATGGTCTTCGGAGTAATTTTTGAAATTCCATTTGTTCTTATTGGTTTCAAACATTATATGGATATGGTATTTGTAGTTCTTACCCAATTCAAAAACCACAAACCATCTCTTAATGTATTGTCTATCATTAAGATATTGAATATACCTTTCAGTATATTTTCGTAATGAATTAATTCCGATTTTCTTCTCCACCTGATAACTTAAATCAGTATCAAGTAATTTATTTAATTCCTTAATCTCGTCATTGTACTCCTTTATCTCCCTTTTTTTAAGATAGTTAGGGTCAAGGGTTCCTGTAAAGAAGTAGTTAAAATTATACTTAGAGAAAAGTTCGACTATTCCTTCCCTGTATTGTGTATTGATGTCTTTCGGACTTGATAAAAGTGATTTTATCTCCTCCTTAACCTTCTTTTTCAGTCGTAATCTCCTTTGACTTTCACGATTTTGAATTGTCTTTACAGATTTTCTTGTTTCATCATCAAAATATTTTCTCGGTCTTCCAACTTTCATTTTTCATATCGTATAAAGTTTTTATCTTAATATTTTCTGACATATTTATGATATAATTCCAGTAATCAAGTATATCTACCTAATAAGTACATAAAATTTTTGAAAGAATCAAGTTGTGAGTGACCAGGTGAGTGAAAAAAGAGTTAAGGTGACAGAATAGATATTCAATTATCATACTGAAAATATGACAATTAAACAGAAATTCTGGGTAATGAAAAAAAATGAGTTGGAGATGAAAATTTTTTATGACAGGGATAACCTGATTTGGAATGAAAATATCAAACTTATTTCTTTATATCCTTTTCGGTACAAAATCGGTACAAAAAAAGGGTAACTGATTGATTATCAATTACCCTTAGTCGGGGTGAGAAGACTCGAACTTCCGACCCCTACGTCCCGAACGTAGTACGCTACCAACTGCGCTACACCCCGATTAAACCCCACGCCCGCCAAGCGGCAGAGAAGGAACTGTTCACCCTCCGTCAATTCAACGACAAAGAACGGCCTGAACAATAGTTCAGGTTGGCAAAAATAATAAAATTTGTGACTAATCAGTTTCCGAAAAGCCAGGTGATGGTAAAAATAATGTGTCCTGAGCTTTAAGTGCCATCACCACCCATAGGAGGGACTGAATCAAGTACCATCACTGCGCATAGGAGCGACTGAATCAAGTATCATCACTAGCCCATAAAAGAGCCTGACTCATTCTGTTCTTATTAATCCCCGGGCACCCCGGGTGCTATGATTAGTTTGCAAAAGCCCTTATCCTGCAGAAACTTTTTGACTATTAACGGGTCAGTTCCGTGATCTTGCGATACAGGTCATTGCTGCTCACCGGCTTGGGCAGATAATCAGTGCAACCGGCCTTCATTGCACGCATACGGTCATCAGGGAATGCATAGGCCGTCACCGCTATAATAGGCAGTTTCTTAAAATCCTC
>JAKQQL010000234.1:0-50269 GCA_029564175.1 Candidatus Cloacimonadota bacterium | reverse complement strand
GGTAGTATCCTGTATGTTTTCTGGGTGAGCCATCGGTCATATTTTCATATTCTTCTTCATCTTCAGGCTTGGTAATATTGCCAAAAGGCATGGTGTATTCTACTTCATCCCATTCATCGAGACAATAGTATTCCACCCATATATTGACATTATCTGGAGAGAAAGTTTCAATCCATGTTTTATAATCCAAATCAACCAGATCATACTTCATCGTTTGATAAGGTCTAATATTTGAGAATGAGTATCCGGCATTTTCAACGACTCTGATCGAGTCTGGAACAGTTGTAACAGCACTCACCGTATCAGCCCCAATGATTGCCTCTAATTTGTAGGTATGACCAGAAGAAATAACTAAATTTCCGCTTGGCTCATAATAACCAAATTTAAGATTTAGCAGATCAAAACCATATGTCAAAGGATACACTTTATCATTATCAGTCACATCTATAATTTTTACAGAAGCAGAGTCAACCGAAATGTTTTGGATATTACCGCCGTTGGCATTAAATGTTTTCCCTACCGATATAGGATTTTCCATAGTAAGCCCCTGACCAGTAAACAGCATGCCAGTAACGACATATCTTTCCTTTGTGTAACGAGGTTCTGAAGTATAATCAGCGCATGAACTTAATAACACTAACACTGCACTGAGAATGAATATCATTTTTATAGTTTTCATCGTAAAATTCCTTTCGCCCATTAAAATTACCATTTAATATCCACACCTAAGAATGGCAGTCTGGGGAACATGGTTGCATCTTCATGTTTCAGACTAAAATTCCCTGCATTATCCACATCAAAATTATAAGCTCTGGTCCAGATATTTTTTCGGTTAAACAAGTTAATAATTTGAATATATGGTTCAATCGTATAATGCTTTTTGTTCCACTGGAGTTTAAAGCTCACATCACAACGTGAGTAATTCGGTAGTCGGGTACGATCAGAATAACTATAGAGAATAGAAAAATAATTACCGTCATAGTAATACTGTTCAGGAATTGGATCAGGTTGACCGCTTGCCAGAGAATAATTGACTGCAAATTTGATGTCTGCGCCCCACAGCTGTCTGCCGGTATGCTGAGTCATATTATAACTTTCAATCACGCTCAGAGAGTGAGTTTTATCATATTTGGGGTAATAATACTCCGGTTCGTTTGTATCAGGATTTGTATTATATTCTTCGATCTTTCTTCTGGTGTTACTGTAAGTATAGCCAATAAATCCTGACATTCCAAAAATATCATTACGTAAAAGGACATCCATACCCTGCGTATAACCTTTTCCAAGATTGAATACATCTTTCAGTGTACCCGTATTATTATTCCATTCATAATCAGTTTCCATTCGGTATTCTGTCAGATTATCATAAGTCTTATAATACGCTTCTGTTTCAAGTACTAAACCAGCAGTTAACTCACGTTTGTAACCAAGTATATAGTGATCTGATTCGCCTGGCTCAACGGTATCATCCAATGGGAACCAGACGTCAAATGGGGAGCTCATTCCAACACTGATTAAGGTCAGATACTGATAATACTTGCCGTAAGAGACATATACATTACTATTTTCATCCAGTACCCTGCGCAGGGATATACGGGGAGAAACTCTGGTATAATCGGCTTTGGGAGCTGAAGGTAAATTGACATCCAGAGATCTATGATTGGAAATTCTCAAGCCTGGTTGTAAACTCCAGTATATATCCATATCCCAGGTATCCTGAAAGTAAACGGAACTGGTCAGCGCATCGATTTTAATGTTGGGTGTCTTTTCAGGGTCGAACGCTTCACTGGTTGTAAAATTAAAACGAATATCATTAAACTTATTCTCAAAACCAAATTCCCATAAATGATCATTGTTTGGTTTATAACTCATAATGCCTTTAACTGTCAGGTCAGAAATCGTGTTTTTTCTATCCATTTTGGCACCACCATCGGTTTTTAAACCAAAATTAGATTCAAAGGTACTGCCCGCAACGATGAAATGAGAAAACAGCTGAGCAGTAAATAGATGAACCCATTGTGCAGTAAATGTACTGTTACCCCATTCAATCGCCATCTTGGTACCTAAGTCCATATTCAGTCTGTCTTTTCCAAAATAGGTACTGATACTCAATTTGTTCTTCATGTCGAGATCATAATTAATTTTTGCATGACCATCATAAAAATAATAATCTGGGATTTCATCGATAAACTTTGCCACCATATCGACATAGCTTCTTCTGAATGAGCCCATGTATGAACCTTCATGAGAACCAATCTTCCAAGGGCCTTCAACCGTTGTGCTGGCAGAAATAAAACTCAGTCTGGATACACCTTCCATCTCTTTACGGTTACCGTCACGATTTCTAACATTTAAAACGGATGAGAGTCTCTCTCCGTACTTTGAAGGAAAACCGCCTTTTAACAACTCAATGTTGTCAACGGCATCGGTGTTAAAAGTGGAAAAGATACCACCAAAATGATTGGGATTATAGACATCAATATCATCTAACAAAATCAGATTTTGATCAGGACTACCACCTCTGACATACATTCCACTGGAAAAGTCAGAAATCGGGGTAACACCTGGTAAAGCAATAATCGCTCTGATCACGTCTGCTTCACCGGCTGTAACAGTCTCCTGAATTTGAGCAGTTGTATGAATGGTATTACTCACACGGATTTGTTTTGAGTTTATCTCATCCTCTTCATACTTAGCCTTCACCTGAGTCGCCTGCATCTCAATTGTTTTTTTCACTAATTCAAATTTTGAAAAGGCATCATCCTTGTTATTTTTGATGATCACTTCTTGTAAAAGCGGTTCATAACCAATCAACGAAATAAATAGCGTATATTTGCCAGGTTTTACCTGCGTAATTACAAAATAGCCTTTATGATTGGTAGATGCCCCCTGTTGGCTTTCTTTTAAAATCACATTGGCATATTCAATCGCTTGTCCGTTTGCCTTATTAACGACTGTACCGCTGATGTTTGCTGCACTTAGGCAACTCACAACCATCAAAACAATACAGACTATCATCCACTTGAATTTCATACATTCTCCTACTTCTAATTTTTGAACTTTTTATCTTTTTGTTCGATATTTTTGAATACCTGTATTTTGTCAACAAAAATATGGTTAATTTTTCTTTATTATTCTTGGCTGTATAAATTGATTCTTCATTTCTTTGAAAAAACGATTTACAAACATGCAGTCACAATACTTTTTTACAAATAAACAAGCAGACTATCATCACATAGCCTGCTTAAATAATAAGATATGGGGTATTATTTCAATCGTTTAAAAACCAACTGCTGTTTTCCCTGAAAAAGTATGAACTGCTGACTATCATCAGAAAACTCGACAACGATACCTGCAGGTTCAAATTGAAACTTGTGCTTATCAAAAGCTGAAAGAGGGAATTTTCCCTGACCACTTGCCTGAGCATATAATACATTATCATTTACAGTTACCGCAATATCCATCTTGATCTCATCATTCTGAAAAGTGCCTGCATAAATATTTAAATCTTTTAGCTGTATTTCCTCTCTAAACTTCGGCATTTCCACTTTTTTACCATAAACGATATCTGTTACAGTAAAAGTAATGTTTGATGCCGGATATACGGCTCCATTTGATACAAAAGATAATGAGACTCTGTCTTTTGGGTTATAAACCAGAATTGAAGAAAATCCGTCTATTCCACCAGTATGACCATAAAACATCTGATTTCCGGTATCAAACTGAATCATTCCGCTACCCATTCCATCTCTAAATACCATCATCTGTCTCAAACTCTTCTTGCTGATCAATTTTTTATTAAACAAGGCATCAATAAACTGAACCAGGTCAGAAGGAGTAGAGATTATCGCACCAGCACCACCAGGGATACTCATATCGGTTTCAATTGCTGGTTCCCAGTTTTTCACAAATCGATATGATAGTGCTTCGTTATAATCTGTATTGATTTTGCCACCATAAAAGGTGTTTCTCAGGTTTATTTTTTGTACAATTCGGTTTTTAAGAGATTGAGCATAATCACATTTATCTAATTTTTCAATAATATAGCCTAAAAGAATATAGTTTGAGTTACTGTACTCCATTTTTTCACCTGGAAGAAAAACAGCTTGCTGAGTGAGCATTTTCTCTATCAGAAAGTCATGACCTCTGTACTGCTGACACCAATCCAGATAATCAGGAGCATCTGTTACTGAATAGATACCGCTCTGATGCGTTAACATCATTTGAATTGTAATCTTCTCAGCATGAGGAATCATCGGGTAAAATTCTTTAAGTTTAGTATCTAAACTCAGTTTTCCTTCTTCAATCAACTGATAAATCATCACAGAAGTAAACATCTTGCTGATTGAGCCGATTCTGAATTTGGTATTTTCATCTGCAACTTGCTGATTGTCTGTTGTTATGCTTTTAAATCCAATAGACTGCGTATAAACGACTTTGCCTTTTTTAGCAACTGCCAGACTACCCATCGTTTTTTGATGATCATTGATCAAGGTTAAAAGCTGATTGATCTGTTTCTGCTGCGCTTCTTTGAGAGCAAATTTTCCAGGTTTTTCAGGAATTGGTTTTGAACCAAACACAAAAGGAATCGTAACCGACTTGCCTTCTCTGACATAAGTCAGGTTAATCTGATCGCCTTCAAAAAAACCAGCCATTATCTTGGTAAAATCATCTTTCACTGTAATTTCAGTATCATTGATACGAATAATGACATCATCGGCTTTCAATCCTTGTTTAAATGCAGGAGAATTTTCACCCACACCCGTTATCAACAATCCTTTGTCATTCTTCAAATTAAGTCTCTGAGCGGCTTCCTCGCTTATATTTTCTGAATAAACACCCATAAACGCTTTGGATTTCTTATCAGCTTTGTCTTTAGCGTGTAAAACACCAATATTCAGATTCATGGTTAATCCAATCAGAATCAGGATTGTAAACAATTTAATACGTTTCATTTGTCCCCCTTATTTTGTTCTTTTATTAAGCATTTTAAATACCAAAATTATTAAGCAGTACTTTCTACTGAGTAACAGTTATTTAGGTTCTCTCACGATATAAGATAGATATAAAATCTTTCAGTTCATAATCAAATTGATATAGTCTGACACTTTTCTCTTGACATAGGAATCACTCTGTTTAATGTTTAATTGGAGGCATTTATGAATATTATCAATGAACTGGCATCTGAAAAAGGCGAAAAAGGAAGCAAAGCCAATCAGGAAGTGGCACTAAAATGTATTGAAAATCCAGACTTTTTAGACGATTTGATCAATTTTATTGACTTGAAGAATACAAAGCTACTGGGAGACATCTGTGAAGTTTTTACTGAAACTGCCAAGATTAACCCTGAGCTGACAATCCCGTATTTCGATATCCTGATAGAGTTAACAAAGCATAAAAACGGAAGAGTTCAATGGGAATCCATGCACTGTATCGCTTTAATGGCTCATCTGATACCAGAAATTGGCAACTATCTGGATGAGTTATCTGAAAAAATCAGAACATATAAAGGGGTAATCGTCAGAGATTATGCCATAGATACCATCAGTAACTATGCAAAAATCAGTTCCGAAACCGCTTCATCTGCCTATCCCATCCTTATAGAAGCCTTATCCTTATGGGAGTGCAAACACACAGCCAAAGTCATTCAGGGATTGAAAAATGTTTTAGAACAATTGCCTGACTTAAAGGATGAGATTGCTAAATTGATTGAACCTTTTATATCTCATCAGAGTAGTCGCATCCAAAAAGAAGCTAAAAGACTCAAAAAGTATCTTGTTTAAAGTATGAACTGTTAGCTTTTCTTTATATCATTTTACAAATCATACTGCAAATACATGTCAACCAGTTTGTAAGGGACTTGCAAAGCAAAGCGCCGTACGTCTGAAATTGTACTGAGCACAATGTTAGACGGGGAGTTACGCTAAATTGTGAATGATAAATGATGAATGATGAATGAGCTAAATATCTCTTTTTTCGTGTTTTTCGTGTCTTTTCGTGGTTAAAGATACAGAGCGAATATGATTTACACAAAAAGCCTCCCGAAGGAGGCTTATTTAACATAATGTTTTTATGCTTTCACATTGACGACTATATTTCTGAATCTTGCAGGAGCTACACCATGAGACAGATGCATTGCCTGACCAGGTTCGCCTTTACCGCAGTGGAAGGTACCGTGCATTTCCCATTCTTCTTCACCACAGATTCTGTCACAGGAAGCCCAGAACTCAGGCGTAATACCATAATAGGTAGGTTCTTTGACTATACCGACGATTTCACCGTTTTTAATCTTCCAGCCAATTTCAGTAGTAAACTGGAAGTTATAGCGATTATCATCAATAGACCAGGTCTTGGTAAAATCGATCAGATAACCATTTTCAGTATCTTTGATCAGATCATCCAATGTCCCTTTTTGTGGTCCTAAACAGAAGTTTGTCATTCTCACTAACGGGATATCGTCAGCAAAAGACGCCATCATATTGGAGCTTGGTTCCAGACCCAGCATTTGAGCAATTTCTCTGGAAGTTTGCTGATCCTGTAAGATACCATTTTTAACGATATCTGCTCTGCGACCAGGTACACCTTCGTCATCAACCATATGGAACCCGATACCACTTTCAATCGTGCTGTCACTGAAGATATTAACAATATCAGAACCATATCTGAAATTACCCAGCATTTTAGGTTTAATGAAGGTTTTTCCTGCATAAGAGATTTCCATACCAAAGATACGGTCAGCCTCAGTTGCGTGACCAACTGATTCATGTAACTGTAATGCAAGATGACCGCCTCCGATGATAATATCAGCTCTTTCTTCTTCAATGGAAGGGGCAGTTAACAGATCAATCGCTTCCTTCATAATCTTTTCGGTATTTTCTTCAAATTTGAAAGCTCTAACCTTTTCAAAGCCACCACGACGGGCATTCATGTGTCCTGGCCAGGTACGGCAATAGTTTTTATTACCATCAGAAGCCAGAACATACATGGAAGGTAAAACATCATAAACCAGTGAGTCTGTGAAAGTCCCTTCTGTATTAGCATAAATTTTGTATTGTCTGTAAAAATCAGCATCTACACTTGAATAGACAATTTTGTCATTCTTTGTTAATTTATCCGCAATGTTCGCAAAGTAAGAAATCTTCTCTTCTGAGCTCATGGTAAATGGATTTTCTTCCGGAGTATAGAGATATGATCCCTTTGTTACAGGAACAGGTTTATAAACAATCTTATCTTTCTTAAACAATGAGCCATGCTTCGCATTGTTTACAGCAGTCTGCATGGTTTTTTCGATAGATTTCTTAGAAAGATCATTTGTTCCTGCAAAACCCCAGCAACCATTGATTAAGACTCTGATTCCTAATGCCTTAGAGTCATCAGAAGATCCTTTGTATCTTAAATTTCCTTTTTCAAAATAGATAGTTTCTTCGTCAGTTGAGGTAAATCTGACATCCGCAAAAGTGATGGAAGGAACGCTTAACTGCGTGATAATGTCTTGTATTATTTTTTTCATTATATCTCCTCTTTTCACCTAAACTGTTTTAGTAGATGAGCTGATCTTGAATGATTTTACTTTCACGTGAGGCATACGGAAAGCATTTACTGAGAACTGTCCATAGTTATCAGACATAGGGAAAGTATAGGATTGATTTTCAATCTCTGTAATATGATTGATGACGTCTGATATCTTTACCGTAAATCGCAGATTATTAACGACTTTGGTCAGTTTTCCGTCTTCAATCAAAAAAGTACCATCTCTTGTTAGTCCAGTAATCGAGCTTTCTTTTGGATTGATAAAATTCATATAATGCAGACTTGAAATATACAAGCCTTTTTTAACTGATTTAATCATATCATCAAGTGATTTATCACCGGTATTCATAACCAGACATGATGCTTCTGCCCCATTTTCCTGTAAATTCAGTTTATGCGCATAATAACTACCAACCAGGAAGTTTTTAAAGACCCCTTTTTCAAAGACAGGTGTTTTCGCATAAAGATGCCCTTCAGAATTATAATCAAAATTGACAATCATCGGATCTGTCGGGTCATCGATCAGTGTGAAATGTTCAGGGAATATCTGTTCGCCGATTTTACCTTCCAGAAGTGTATTTTTTCTATCCAGACTGCCTGCGGAGCAACTACTCCAGCTGTAATATGCCAGATATTCACCAATACAACGAGGTGCCAGAATCACTTCGTATTCATCAGGATCAACATCAACTACTTCTGACATAGCGATCTGAACTTTTTGTTTCATTTTTTCAATGATAGCATCAATATCAAAAGAGGAGGCATTTTCACTGCCAAAAGCTTCCAATACAGTTACTTCATTCTGATCAGACACGGCTTTCACTTCAAAATAGATAGGCGATGTATTCATCTTCTTATCAAGACCATTACTGTTGATTAGATATCTGTTCTCATAATTACAGATAAATGTCCCATAAACCCTGAAATGGTATGGTTCTAAGGCTTCAGAAAGTTTACTCAGATAGGCAATTTTCTTTTCCAGAGACATTTTTTCAATATTGTTCTCTTTTGTCTTTTCATCTGACTTTCGGGTATCTGTTTCTAAATCAACGAAATCCGGATCTTCTGGCAATGAATCAATCGTATCCAATACGCCTTCAATTTTTTCCATAAAGGCTTCAACGCTTGGATTTGCAATTGCAAAACTGAGAGATTTCTTGCCTTTGTAAACAGAAGTATTTAAAAACTTCGCTTTTTTACTGATATTATAATTTGTCTGACTTCGGTAAAATCTTAAGAAATCAGTTTCCCAGTCCTGAAAGATAAATTGGAATTTTAGTTCAGGATATTTGTCAATCATTTCAAGCAATTTTACTTTCAAACTTTCCTGCATTTTCTACTCCTTTGACAAATGGTTTAGATTCATTAATTTGCATTTACTATGCCATATATACGCTGTGACACGCATCTTGTTAATAAACATTTCGAATATGAGACGACTTCGCTTCATCTGTTACAATTTTATTTCAAGATTCAAGCAGGCCAAATCATCCAGTATATCCATTTTAAAAACTGAATAAATGCTAAATAATGGATCACTTATCAATTCTGACAGACGAGCATGAACGATTGCTTTATTTTGTTCAGAGGTTCTTATCTTAATCATATTTTTCAATTTCAGGTTATGATTTTCTATAGTCATGTTAATCAGCAGAAGATTTTCAAATAAAAGGCCTTTTAATTCTTGTACCAGTAAGCCATACATTCTTCTTTCAAACTGATCAATCACAGACTTAACAGATTCTTTAATCTGCCAGGAATTCAATTGTACTGAAAGCACTTTAAGCAGAGCATCTTCACTTATATTTTCCAGATTGATAAACTGATGCATACTATAATCAGGATGCTTGTCACAAGCAGGACACACAGCAAAAATAGTAAAATCATCATAAGCAATATTGTATTGTTTGTTTTTCATGATTTGTTTGATTTGATAAGGTAATGTTTCAAATTCATCAATGTTTACGTCCTGACTGATCAGACTGATTAAACCCTGAGTGGTCAGACATTCGTTATCATTGCACGGGCTTTCTGTAACGCCATCAGTGTAAAACAGGAAGAATTCATCTTCATTAAGTGGCATCACATTTTCATAACTCGCTGAATATGGAAGGGCTTCATTCCAGCCAATCGGATATACGCCGACATCACTTGCTTTTTTAATTTCTTTCGTTTTTTTATTAAGAATTAAGAATGGTGGGTGGCCGGCATTATAAAAGGTCATTTGTTTTTTTTCAAAATCAAAAAGCATGATCAGCAAAGTCAGAAATTTATTGTTAAAAACATTCTTAGCGAGAATCTTATTTAAACGGCTAACAAGACCAGGCAAGCTCAAATGTTTTTTTTCTTCATCAACAATCATTTTTATTAATGCTTTGACAGCAGTCATCATCAAGGCAGCCTGTACCCCATGACCTGAAACATCGCCTATGTATATGATATACTGATGCGGATTGATTGGCAGAAAATCATAAATATCTCCTCCTAATCCTACTGAAGGATTATAGGTTGAAGATACTTTGATACACTTATCATAAAGCATCCATTTAGGTAAAAAGTAATTTTGGACTTCTACAGCCAGCTGGATTTCTTTATTTTGCTTTTCATGTTCGCGTTTTAATGTATCATAAAGTGTCCGAATTTTCTTTTCAGCCGTATAGACTTTATTGGCTTTTTCAATTCTTGATATCAGATCTACTTCACTCCAGGGTTTGGTGATATAATCCCATGCCCCTGCATCAAATCCTCGTTTTAAAACATCTTCATCATTTAAAGCAGTTAATAAGATGACGGGTATATTTTTATTGTACTCATTCATTCTGATACAGGTTTCGATACCATCCATTAAGGGCATCATCACGTCGAGTAATACAATATCATATTCAGAACTAACAAATTTATCGATTGCAATGAGTCCGTTATTTGCCCGATCGACCTTGTAATGATAGCGTTTTAATACATATTCAAGTAAGCTTAAGTTTGATTCCTCGTCATCAACGATTAATATTTTAATAATTTCCATTGATTTTGCCCCATTTACTTTGTTGCATTACTAATACAAAAGACAATAACACAATAGAAACAATCAGTCAACCTTTTTTTTAAAAGATTATCTTTTTTATTGACTTTTAAAATATTTTAATTATACTTGCAATATTGGTAAAATCTGAAATAGAGGAGTTTTTATGAAAATCGCTTTAATTGGTTTTGGCGCATCAGGAATCGGATTTCTGATGAAAATGAAAAATACCGAGCATGAAATCCATATCTTTGAAAGAGCTAAAGATATTTTTTCAACCTCTGTATCCGGAATCAGAGCAGATGGCAAGATATTTGTATCTAAGGAAATGGGCGGTGACCTGGATATCGATATGGCAATTCAGGAAAAGGTCGTTCAGTATTATCTGAAAAATACCAGCTGTTCAGATGATGAAATTGAAAAAGGGGATTCTTTTGCCAATAAAACCCTCTTCAATGAATTTTATAAATGCGGTTTTCAACCTGTCTCTTCAAAATTCTGGCATATTGGAACAGACGAACTCAAAACGGTTCTGAAAAATGTGTTTGAAGAGTTTTCACAAGCCCCTAATCTGCATTTTCATTTTAGTTCAGAAATCAGCGATATCAGTCTGGGTGACACATTTGAGATTAACACAAACGGAGAAACACATCTGTTTGATAAAGTGGTCATCGGCGTAGGCAGAAGTGGACACAGGCTTGTTCAAACCATCATAAAGAAGAGCCCAAAACTGATCATGGATAATATGCAGGTAGATCTGGGAATCCGCTATGAATTGCCCAATCACATCGTTGAAGATCTCAATCGTGAAATGTATGAATTTAAGTTAAAACTGAAAACCAGAACCGGCTATATGGCAAGAACCTTTTGCAATAACCCTTCAGGCTATGTTGTTACTGAAGAGTATGAAGATTTTAAAACCGTTAATGGCCATGCGAAGCGTTTTGAAAAATCACATAACACCAACTTTGCGATCCTCGTCACCCATCAGTTTACAGAGCCATTCAATGATCCGGTATCATACGGTTCATATATTGCAAAGCTTACTAACATTTTGGCAGGTAAAGACAGGGTGATTCTTCAGACCTTTGGTAATTTCAGAGATTCCAAGCGAACCAAGAAATTGTATCGTGTTCATCCAACACTTGATCAGAATGATTATATATTAGGTGATTTAAATCTGGCTTTCCCCAGAAAAACAACAGAGTCCATCCTTGATTTCATAGAAACACTGGACAAAGTCATCCCGGGTGTAGCCAATCCCGACAATCTGATGTATGGTACGGAAGTAAAGTTCTACAGTAATAAACTCAACAATCATTTTATACCAGGGCTTACGTTTATCGGGGACTGTTCAGGCTGGACAAGATCAATTACTTACGCAACTGCTCACGGCTTAATGCTCGCAGATGAAATATTGAATCAATAAGGCAGGCTCACGCTTGCCTTTTTTTTAATTTATCAGATAATCAATCATTTCCTGCATCATTTTCTTGTGTTCATTCGAAGAAAGGCAAATGATTTTTTCTTTATTTTTAATCAGATAATCAATAGAGGTGGCATCCTGTTCCAGACGAAATGCCAAAAAGTTTTGTACGAGATTATAGGCTGCTTTTTTTGTTATATCCAGCAGATGATAAATACAAGCCTCATTTTTATAGGTAACGACAAGCCAGCTCCCCTCAAAGGAAACGATACAGTCATTAATCTGCTCTTTGTATTTTAATATTTTAAAGCTCTTTTTTTTAATATAATCAGAAATTTCTATCATATTATCCATTACAGATATGATTAAATCCGTATTTGGCCAGAACATCACTTTATGAATCTTCTTTGAAGTATTATAACTAAAAATTTCACTTTTTAAGTCCATATCATAAACACTGAGCAAACATTGATCCTTTATTTCCTGAACAACTGCAAAAAATCTGACATTGTTAGAAAAACTGACAGATGAGACATTATTATCGTATTCTTTGGAATAAACATCCTTACCTGTTTCGACGTCAAATATCTTAAGTTCACCTTTCCAGCGATCGCCAATCCCTGCAATAATATAACGGCTGTTTGATGAAACATCCATACTATTGATAGAACGACTTGTTTTGATAACCTTTTCAGTATCAGGTTTTGATAATTTTATAATCTTAAGTTCAAAAGAAGAACATGAAATCACGTATTCATCATTATTTGTAATAAATGCCTGATTGATAAAATGAGCATGTTTAAATGAAACAATGACGACTTTTCGTTTAAAATCATATAATCTGAATTCGTTATCTTTTTTTACTGCCACAATATCTTTCCGCTCAGAAAATGACAGTATCTCAAAATCAATTTTCTTATGCTCTGATTTTTCAGCATTATGAAGTTCTAAATCAAATAATTTGATCACAAAATCTT
Organism: Candidatus Cloacimonadota bacterium; assembly: GCA_029564175.1. Classification (GTDB taxonomy): domain Bacteria; phylum Cloacimonadota; class Cloacimonadia; order Cloacimonadales; family WRIO01; genus JAGOCT01. Next base: position 37,317 of record JAKQQL010000234.1, on the reverse strand, counting down.
TACTTTCTGAGCAAAGAAATCGGTTATCAGGGGAGTATATGAGCTGAACAATTTCCATGTTATGGTAATACTTTGAAATCTGATTGGTATTGATATCGAGCACCTGAACGGTCTTTTCCTTGCCTGAAGTAGCGATATGTTTTGCATCGCGACTGATTGCGATGTGATTAATATCCATTAAATGAGTAATCGTAGTAACCTGAACCAGAGTAGGCTTAATCATCAATGATTTGCTGAGATTAGCCAAGATACAGGGATTGATCTGTCCTTTGCATAAATAGTTGTAATAATAGGCAATTAAAGGATCATCTACAGCCATCTTATCATTATCCAGATAATCTGACCACAAAAAACCATTGATATTCATGACTTTCTTCATGATCATTTTTTGCAACTGAGGGAAGCCAGTCTTTTTTAAAACATTCATGATGACATCAATCAGCTTTCCATAGTCTTCATGATTATCAAAATTAATATTCTCAAGTGTAAAGAGAAAATCATTGATATCCACCAGATTTGCTATTTTTACACCGACAACATCCTTCATTTTTAGCAAAGTCTTTGGGTCTGTCATCTGTTTTGTCATTTTATCTAAATGAGCAAGTAGTAATTTTTTCTCATTCTCAATGCTCTCAACTATTTTTGTATCTTCGCTTATAGTACGAATATCCATTCTGCAACCACTTACAGGAGGATCATAAAAATGAAGAGTAAAGAAAATATCCTGCTCAAAACCAGGTACAGGATATTGAGCAATCTCTTTTAACTGATTAAAATTCTTTTGAAAAATCAGATATTCTATTTCATGCTCTACATTCTGATAACCCTCTTTATCGCTATCAAGCTTGCTAAGCAACATTTCTTCAATAAAAATCTCTGCATCAGATAAGCTGATTTGATACTGTTCAGCATGAATCAGATAAGCTAAAATACCCAGTTTATAATCAATAAATTCTACTACCTGATTAAAAACGTCGTCAAACACGGCACATATATGAGTCAGACCAAATGATTTACAATCATTAACCTCATGATAATACATTTCAAGAATTTTAAGAGAATATTTCAGCTCTGGAAGTGGCAAAAATCTCGCAATTCCAAATTCCCATAAAAGAATATACAGTTTTTGCAGATCATTCAACTGAAAGTAAAAATGCTTTACAAGGCTTTCACTCAAAGAGATAAACGATATATAGGGCTCCCAAAACAAGAGAAATTCTTTTATATCACACTGTTGGGTCTTTAATATTGCAATCTGAAAAAAATCTAAATTATTGAGTGCATTACCCCCTTTAATCTTTCGTTTTAATATTCGTTTAATAATCTCATCACGAATCTCTTTATCTTGTGAATTTAAAAACACATCATCAAGTGAACTACTGGTCATAAAGTTTTTTATCATCACTTCCAGTAACATTTCTTTATAATCAGACTGGTAAATCTTTGAAATCAGCCCTGAATTGGATGTCTGAACAACATTTTTTATGATTTGTTTTTTATGGTCAGTGTTAACCATTTTTAACAGATTTAATTGCTGATGGAAATCAGTAGCATACTTACTTAAAAAATACTCAACTGCCTGGCTTTCATATTCTGTATTGATCAGCTTTTTGATATAATCATCTGCTTTTAGGCCTATCAGCTGATATATAATTTTTTGTTTAATCGATGCTGGTGAGATAAGAAAGTATTCATATATCTTGGGCGCTGAATCTGCATTTTTTTTAAAGATATAATCAAACAGACAATTGACCTGAGTTTCATGCTGACTGTTACCTGATTGTTGAGATTTGTACTGAACACTGCCAGATTGAAAATTGTACTGAGAATGACCTGAATGGATTGTTTTTAGATATATTTGTTCAATTATTGAATCAGCATTTAACTCCATTAGACGAGCAAGTATTTTATTTTTTGTTTCATGGTCTGTTGCTTCCTGATAAGCTTCAGCCAGCTTGTCAGGGTTATTCTTTATGAACAAAAAAGATAACATTTATTGATACCTCAATCTTATTATAAAAACTAAATTATCTTAAATTATTTTACTAAATCTGTCAATGTTTTTTTATTCTATTCTAAAAAAATCAAGTTTTTATTATCTCTGAGTTTATAATAATATTACTTTTACTTAACTTTGCAATCAGGCTGAACCATTCGAATCTTTTTTTTTGTTCATCTTTTCTCCTAATTTTTTTATATCATTTTTCAGTTCTTTTCTTATTCTATCCTTATTGTTTCCTTATTCTATCCTGTAGAAAACTGCTTTAATCATTCTTTATCTTGAGCGCTTTGTGTGAGTCATTGCAATTGGATTTTATAAAACTATAAGGGCAGGTTTTTACGCCTGTCCTGTTACGATCTGTTTCACAGCCTTATTCATTCTTATAAAACAAAAGCGCAGAAATCTCTGCGCTCTGTTAATTCTGTAAGTTATTTGATTACAGTTTTACTGTAAGTCCAATATTTCCTGAAATTGAGTTAGCATTATAAACACCATTTTTATTGTTGTTCGTATAATTCTGTGTTTTAATCTCTCGTTCTGAAAAGATGATATACTGCAGGTTCATATCAAGTGTCCAGTTGCCAAAATGATGACCAAAACCAAAGTTTGAACTGATTTTATTATTAATATCAGGGAATGTAGGAGAGAATGTATCTTCAGGAATTGGAGACTGATCCCAGAAAAATCCGCAACGATAAGAATTTTGTTCTAATGCGAGTTCAGTACCCACACTGATTCGGTGTGTATCTTCCCATAAGAAATTAATCTGACTTTCTGAAACACTCAACGCAGGTGTAATCACAATCGGATCATCCATTTTTACTTTCACTGTTTCAAGGGTTTCCCACATGGTATAGGCATAATCTAAGTTTACAACCCAGTTAGGTTTCACTTTATAAGAAATACCGACGCCAATATCACCGGGTAAATTCAAATCAGCAGTAATATCAGATTTTCCACCTAATTTTGCTGATGCCTGAGTTGCAACTTGAGGTACCCATAGCAATACTTCTGCATCCCCTTCCAGAGATACGGTAGAAGGTGTTTTCCCTGAAATTCCTAAGGAGATAAGATCAGTTGCTTTGTACAACAAACCAAAATTAAAACCGAATCCTAATCCCTCACCTTGTAAGTCAGTTGTTATGGGTGCGAACTGATAAGATTGATCAGTTGGTGCTGCTGGATTAGGCTTAAAATCAATCGTTTTTAGCTGAATGGTACTATAAAAGATACTCATTCCAAGACCAGCTGATAAATCTGAATTGATTTGATATGCAAATGTAGGATGAATATCTACAATCGCTAATGAACTCATCAGTTCTTCTTTTGGAAATCCACTTTCATACGAAACAGGAAGTGTAACAGAACCCATCTGCATTGATGTTGGAGACTGATAGGCATCCCAGGTAGCGCCTAAGCCATAAGGGACAAAAATACCCAGTCCAAATTTATATTTTGGATTTTTAGCCAGGACGACAGATGCTGAAGGAAAACCTCTTAAAATACTTTTTGATTCATATTCTTTATGTTCATAACCGGCAATCACTGTTTCGCCAGTTGTCATAGTACCATTATTATCCCACTTGCTTGAAGGTAAAATAAGAGTAGCACCCAGATCATAGGAATTAAAATCTAGAAACCCTAATCCAGCAGGATTCCAATACATAGCTGACCCATCATCAGCCATACCTCTGATAGCACCTCCCATTGAAGTTGCACGAGAGCCAACACCTGTTAAAGCAAATCCGCCGGCAAATAAAGAGCATACACAGGTAATTAAGCTGACCACAATCATCGTCTTTCTCATCATATTAACACTCCTTTTTTTGAATTGTATTCAATAATTATTTTATACTTCAATCAGTCAAGAAAAATAAATATTATTCATTTTTTCATGTAATCATAATGCTGGTAACATAAAAACTTTTTAGAAGTGCTTGATTTTATCAGTTTTTTTCGATTTCTCTTGACATAATACATTCTAAATTACAATGAAAACTTAGTAAAAGTCTTATACTAATAATGACACCCATCATATTGCTAAGGAATAACGATGAATTTAAATCAAACCGAAAAGAAAACATTTATCATTCTGATGATTTCCACTTTCCTGGCAGGATTAGTAACCTGCTTATCCTCTATTCAGGATATTATTGCCAAAAAGGCTTTACATAGTTTAGACTGGCAGCTCACCCTTCTTACCATGATTTGGCCGGTTTCTAATTTTTTTTCTATCTGGTGGGGAAAAATATTAGAAAATGCAAAAAATAAAGCGAAATATTTTGTAATTGTTGCCTTTCTGGGCCGGCTAATCCTCGTCTTTGGGCTATGGGTCAATAACATGACTGAATTTTTATTACTTTTAACGCTTGTCTATTTTTTCAGTTCCTTATTGATTCCGGCAACGAATTCAATTTATCAAAATAATATAGAAAAACAAAATCGAGGAAAATTGTTTGGTTATTCAGTCAGTACAGGCACCTTTCTAAGTATGATTATCACTTTTATTGCCGGCAAACTGCTTGATACAAATGAAGATATGTTCAGATGGATATTATTCTTTACAGGTATTAGCGGATGCCTGAGCTCTCTTATTCTTTCTTTTGTAAAAATCAATTCATCTGATCGTCATACGGACACAAAAATAAGCCTCAAAGAACTTTTCATCAGTCCAGTCTCACGAACATTTCAACTTTTAAAATCAAACAAAGATTTTGCTCAGTTTGAAAGAAATTTTTCTCTTTATGGTTTAGGTTTTTTAATGGTGATACCAATCATTCCAATATATCTGGTAGAGCATCTGAATATGAACTATACGTCCACATTCATCGCCAAAGGAATACTTGCTCAGGTTGGGGTTTTATTGTTATCTCCATTTTTTGGAAAACTACATGACAGAAAGAATATATTTCATTTTGGTTCAATTGTGTTTGCAATTTTATCTTTATATCCTTTAGGATTTATTCTGTCAATCCTGTTTCAATCACCTCTTATATCCCTCATTTTAGTGTTTGCGTCTTACCTGATCTATGGGATTGCAATGGCAGGTGTGAATATTACCTGGACAATGGGTTCAATAACATTTGCCGGTAAAGAAGACTCAGCTATGTACCAGAGTGTCCATATCAGCATTACCGGTATTCGAGGTCTGATCGCTCCTTTGTTTGGATTTCTGGTCTATAAATCTATGGGCATCATTTCTGTTTTTTTGATCTCTTTCCTCTGTGAATTAATCGCTTCCTTTACCAGTTACAGATACTATAAAATCAAAGAATATGAAGAATCAGGGTTAATAATTGAAGGAAAGCGGTTCTGGGGTTTCTGGAATTAGATAGTATAATCGTTTTGATTTAAAGACAATCTATTCTCAACATCAATGTATGTTCTGTTTCTAGCTTTTATATTTTTTCAGAAAACTCAATAATCAATCATCTTCTCCTGATGCGCATAATATAAATCATACATTTGTCTGATAATCTGATGCTTTTCATCAGAGAGTTCCGGATCTTCTAACAACAGATTGTCAGCATAGTCTCTTGCCCGTCTCAGACAATCCTGATGCAAAGCCAGATTAGCAAACTTGTAAGGAGGCAAGCCGGACTGATTCTTTCCAAAAAATTCGCCTGGTCCGCGTAACTCTAGGTCTTTCTCGGCAATCACAAAACCATCATTACTTTTTTCCATCGTTTTGAGCCGCTCTTTAGCTATATCGGTTGTTCGATACGAAACCAGATAACAAAACGACTGGTCAGCGCCTCGACCCACACGCCCTCTTAGCTGATGCAACTGAGCCAGGCCAAAGCGTTCTGCATGTTCAATCATCATCACTGATGCATTGGGTACATCAATACCGACTTCAATCACAGTGGTAGAAACCAAAATCTGAACCTCATTCCGGAGGTATAACTGCATAATTTCTTCTTTGGCTTTGTTTTTCATTTTTCCATGTAGCAGAGCTGATTTAAAGTCAGGAAAATAAAAACGTTGTAATTCTGTCAGGAGTGTTTCAGCTGCCAGCAAATCGCTTTTTTCAGATTCTTCTATCAGTGGGCAAACAATATAAACCTGTCTGCCTGCCAGAATTTCTTTTTCTATCTCTTGGTAGGCTTTCGCTTTTTGATGTTCATGAATCCATTTGGTCTTGATTGGTTTCCTGGTTGGAGGTAATTCATTTAAGATAGATACATCCAATTCTCCAAAAATAGTTAGCGCCAAAGATCTGGGTATAGGCGTCGCAGAAAGATAAAGCATATCAGGTTGTTCGTGTCTGAGTGAAAGTTCGGCTCTCTGTTGAACACCAAAGCGATGTTGTTCATCAACTGCAATTAAACCCAGATTTTTAAAGACCACGTCTTTTTGAATCAAGGCATGGGTGCCAACAACGATATCCACTTCTCCTTCAAGAATCTGTAATTTAAGCGCTTTTTTCGCTTTTGAGACACCACCAGTCAATAATCCAATCCTAACATCAGGCATCATGGCTGTCATCTTGGAAATAGTGCGATAATGCTGTTCTGCCAAAATTTCAGTAGGTGCCATCAGTACAGACTGATAGCCATTCTCTTTTGCTAACAACATTGCAAAAAGTGTTACAATTGTTTTACCTGATCCCACATCTCCTTGTAAAAGCCGACTCATCTGTTTATCGGAAGTCATATCTGAAAAAATCTCTTCTATGACCCGTTTCTGAGCACCAGTCAGTTGAAATGGCAGACTGGCAAGTAACTGATGCGTATAGGTTTTATTTAATTCAAAATGTTTGGTTTTTACAGTTGCTACCCGTTTATTCTTATTCTGAATCATCATCAGCTGTTGATAGAACAATTCTTCAAATACAAAGCGATCTTTTAAAAATTCATATTTCTCTGGTTCAACACAAAAGTGTATTTTTTGTAGCGCTATTTTTCTGGGTTGATATTGATATTGGCTGATGATCTCATCTGGGAGACTTTCATCGATATCCTCATGGTACTGATAAAAGGCATTATATATCATATTACGAATCTGAGTTTGAGAAATGATACCCACAGCAGGATAAACAGGTAAAATACTCCTCTTTTTCCAAAAATCATTTAGATCTTCACGCTCATCCATTGCTTCAAACTGTGGATGTACGATCTGATAACGTCCATTGAATGAAGTTAGTACTCCTGCAACCCATACTCTACCACCTTCTCTAAATGAACGGGTAATCCACTTGCCAAACTGAAACCAGATCAGATCGACATATTCATCTCCTGTATCTACTGTAACAATAAACTGAGTACTTCCTGAATGGGCAGTGCGTTCTCTGACTTCTTCAATATCTGCAATAAAAGAAATGTATTTATCAATATCATCTTCAGTAATATCACATGACCAGGATTGACCAATATAAGTCTTCGGGAAAAATTCCAGCAAATCATTGATACTGACAACCCCTGCTTCTGCCAGAAGTGTAGCTCTAAATTCACCCACACCTCTGAGATACTTAACAGGAAGTGATCGTAAGTCTTTTTTACTCATCATCGCTCACCACCTTACAAGTATTCTGGTTGTAAGAAACTGCTACATGTGAAACGCTTTTAGTACGGAATATTTCGCAAGCTGGTAGCTTGCGGTACAACGATTCACAAGCTGGTAGCTTGCGGTACACCCTTGTAGTACGGATAAACGACCAGGATAGTCGTTCTACATTTTGCAGAACCATTTTATTTAGCATTTGTTCGTAACTCTCTGAGTTTATCATAAATATATAATACTGCTTTTACGTATGAATCACTATGATTATAGGAATAAACAGCCTTGTATCTGGAATCATATTGACTGATATTTTTTGCAGACAAACCATTCTTAAACAGATAGTTCTCTATACTGACGATATTGTCCTCAATCGAATAGATATCGATATCAGAAAAGTCATTATTGGAATCAAGGAAAAAAGCTTTCATGGAAGAAGGGATAAATTGACCCCAACCTGCAGCGCCGGCATAAGAACCAACAAAATGATAAGGGTCATTTTCTGTTTTCTTTGAATATTCATAGAGAGACACTAACTCATTGATAGAAAATCGTTCTCTTCTGGGCAACAATAAGTATTGAGACACTAAAGCAGGAAAGGTGTAAAATGTGCCTTTAAATCGAGGATTGCCATAATCTGATTCTATTGCCAAAATACCCATCATCATCTCATAGTGAATACCATTTTTCTTCTCGGCTTTCTCAAGAACATCTTGATATTGTTTTATAAACTCAATGCCTTTTTGAACTTTCTGATCAACTCCAAAATTTTTCATATAAGCGTCCTGAGACACTTCTCCTCGTTTTACCCTGTGTTCTGGCATGGAAGTAAAAAGCCTTTTCATATTGAGATAAATCTTAAACTTCTCATGATTTACCTGATTGATAAACCAATCACCAGGTACACCTCTTTGTATGAGCTTGTAGTTGAGTTCTTCTATTCCCTCCCACCATTCTTCGTCAACATGGTAACGAATTCGCGGGACAATCTTAATATTTACCACATTGTTTTTTATTTCTAAATCTCCAGGCGTATTGGTTATTAAGTTAAAATCTTTTGATTTAATCTCTAAGTGATTATATTCGATATTTAATGAATCCCTGGTCTCAACAATATAGTGATCTATCCAAATCTCATAATCATCGGCTGTTTTCCATTTCAAATTTCTATTCTTTGGTGTAATGGTTTTAATATAGCTATTATTCTCAGAATAAAAATCAATCCAGGCGCTTTTCATAACATATCTGCTTGTTTGAGGAATGACTTGCTGTTTTCCTTCATCAAGAACAAACTTCTTTGTACTCGCAGGAATGAGTTCATCCACGATATGATCATAAGTGAGAATAAATTCTGTCCCTTTTTTTTGCTGATACATTTGAGAATAGAAATTATAATTCTCCTGGTACAACATGTTTTGCACGCGGACCTGTTTTAGTATTTCTTTGTATTCCCATGAATCTGTGATGTCTTTTACATAGGCTTTTTCCAATGAATCAGAAATCGTTGTTTTATCATTAAGTAAATACCATAAATCACGTCTGCCCATATCATCAATCTTCCAACCCATTTCAGTATAAATCAAAAACTGAAGCATACCGCTTAGTTTAAGTGCATCCCCTGTCATTTTATGGATAGACTGAGCATTTGAATCATTGATGCTGTTAATCAGATGATATATGTATTCAATAGAATTTACATTGGAAAAGTGTTTTTTCAGATATTTTTTTTCTTCAACATCAACGCTGTCCATGTACGTATGAAAATGGTTTAATATTGAATAAGCCTGAAAAGCAGGATAACCCAGACGAATTTCTTCATTTTGTTCAAAAGGCATTATATAACTTCTATCTTTTGTCCATCTGACTCTGCGTAAAGAAAAAAACTGTTCCAAAACAGGCTTTACCGCATCCTTGTTTCCTTGTAAAAGCAGTTGCCATGCCTTTATCAGCAAGTCTGTTTCAATTGTTTTCATTGCTCTGTTTTCTTCATTCAGTATGGGATATTGTCGTGAAGGAACCTGATAATAAGCGTTATACTTAGTTCGAAGCATTTGTTGACCCAGTTGTTCAATCATATAGAAAAACAGATTCTGATTTTGCTGAGTGTCTGACTTTTCAAGCTGCCATCTGAGTGGATCGATAAAGACAGCTGGCAGTGTTTGATTCTGATAATGATAATTAAAATGAGTATGAGAAGATAACTGTCCCCAAGGAAAATCTCTGTATGCAATATTGTGGTATAGGAAGATTTTTTCTACATCCATTTTTTCAAATTCTGCAGATCTGGTCCCATTCACTAAAAACACTTTTGATTCTGGAGAAAAAACAATAAAGGGATAATTTGCTGGAAGAAAACTTAAAGAATCCACTGAAGCATTAAACTTCAGAGCAATATCTATTAACTTAATATTTTCAGCTAAATACAAATCTTTTTTACTATGAAGCGCATAGCAATGAGACAGATATACAATAAAAATTAAAACAATTATTTTTTTCATGTTTTCCTGTTTAAATAAACAGAGGAACTATATATCAGTTCCTCTGCTTTCCTGATTCGATTATTTTAACATCAGCATTTTTTTGCTGATAGTTTGCTTTCCATATATTAATCTGTAAAAATAAATCCCTGATGCTAAAGAATTTTGCATTTTATCTTTACCATCCCATACAATCTGATGTTTTCCTCTTTGAAGTGTTTTATTCAGAAGCGTATTCACTTTTTGCCCTTTTGAATTGTAAATATCCAGTTTTACGTCAGCATTTTCTGATATATCAAAACTAATCACAGTTTTGGGATTAAATGGATTTGGATAATTAGTTAAAGAGCTGACAACAGGCATACAGACCTGTTCTGTATGATTCGCACCAGTTTTATAAATAAGCTGTTGGTAAGGGTAATAGTTATGAGCATTGATATTGATTGTGAACTGATCTTCACTACTCTGAGCAATATAATCTGTCAGATATGAATGGTCTTCAAACAGAGAATAGTTACCCAAAGAATCAGCTATACCACTAACGATTAGCGTCTTATCTGCATTATGAAATGCAATACGTGCATAAGGTTCTGTTTGAATGTCAAAAGACTGAGTGGCTGAAATACTGTCAGGGATTGAAGCGCTTAATGCTTGCGCCTGAGCCGTCCAGATACTCATCGCAGGATCACCCAGTGTATTGAGACCGTATGCAATCCATTTACATTGACCATAATAAGGCGCAAGTGTTATGCTTGGTTCTAAAATCAAAGGAGCTGCTATCTCTTTAGAATAGGCATTCATTGCTTCTATCTCAGAGATATTTTCACCAAACAATGCATGATGAAAATAACGATGAAACACCTGTCCTGAACCATTGGTATCAGTAGGAGAACCCAAACCGTATCTGGAATTACCAACATACGCTGCAGCTGAAGTCGCAATCGTTGTAAATTTTTCTCCAATACAATCAGAATTTATAATTTCACCATAAGTAGTTCGGTTATCAAATGAACCAGAATAACAGCCTTGTGAATAGATTAAAAAGTAATTCGCATTGATTCCATCATTTGTAAAATTGAGAGTACTCACATCTGTATTACTCATTTTCATATTGTAAGTGACATTGGAATGTCCTAAATGATCTATCCAAACCGGTTTATGATTAGAGATTGTCTGAATGATATCATAAGTATTCCATTCACTATTAACATCATATAGAGTTTCTGTTTGCCAGTCAGGTGTAAATCCCTGTGTCGTATAATTATATGCGGCACATTCACCTAAAAACTGATCCATGTATGCCTGACCCCAGGTGTCTATTTCAAATTGAGGAGGTCCCCAAAGATGTTCTCCCACCAGTAAATGATTCAAGATTTGATCATTTACAGGAGAATTTGAATATGAAACGACTTTATTAAACAGATTATCAAACTCTACCTGACTATCAATCGCAAAACGGGCAACATACACTTCAAAAAGCAAGTCTTCTGAGCCTGGCTCACCGTAGTAAGGACTACCGTTATTTTTCCATTCTCCATCAAGCCCAGCATAATAAATATCTGCTGCAATGTCCGGATCATCGTAATAATCAGTACCATAGTCCATAATTTCTGAGCGCATTCCTCTATGTGGAATAAATTCATCATCTCCACCTAAAAGCACATAACTAATTCCATAATTAATATATTCAGATTTAATGTAATTTCTGATCTTTGCCTGAGTATCAACTCCAGGCATATTGCTCGTAATGACTTCTTTGCTGACAGTTTTAGTTTTTAGACCTCTACCCAGGTTAAAATCTTCAAACTGATTGAAATTGTTCAAGAACTGGTTTGAAGTGATAATTAAATAATCATAGTCATCTATACTACGTGTCGTTTTGGGGAATTGATCAATCAGTGAAGGATTATCAGTAATTGCTCTGATATGTTTTGCAATTTGTGTATTATGTTTGTATAATGTAGGAGTAAATACTTCTGTCTCAACTTTGACCTTAATTTTCTGGTAATAGCGAACCTGTTTTGTTATAGGATTATATTGTACCGGATTGATCATTGTAATCAATATTGGATGTCCGTTTTTGTATTGCATCTTAAAATTTGTCTGTTTTGATATCTGTGGATAAAACTGATCTTGTTGATAAACAGATGAATATCTGGGTATACTATTTTCTGGAACAACAGATAAACGACCAGATACAGAGACCGGTTTGATATCATATTCTCCTGGCAGATAAATTGCTTGAGAATATTCAATCTTTACAGACTCTGCACTTTGTAAATGAGGCAATAACAGTCTGACAGGTTTTACAGCAATAGCAGGATCACATGCTTTGTAGTTCATTTCACAGTTTTCAAGTATTACCTGCCCTTGACTTACATAAGGTTGAGCAAATTCGTAGGTCCATTCATACGCAGAAAGGAGCATAAAACTCATCATCAATACTAGTACAATATAAGTTTTTTTCACTTTAACCTCTTTTATTTAAAGATTTTATTATTTTCAGCTTACACACAAGGAAAAATCGTCAAGTAAAATATCTTAGTAATGGTATTTTTTATGATGATTTATCATAAAAGCCCGATAGATTTGTTCAATCAAAAAGATTCGGATCATCTCATGCGTAAAAGTCATTTTTGAAAAACTGAGTAAGAGATGAGCAGACTGTTTTAATTCTTCATCGATACCATAAGTACCTCCAATTACAAATTGAAGTGTTCCCTTAAGCTGCCAGTCATTTATTTTCTGTGCAAAACATTGAGAATTCATCAGTTGCCCTTCTTCAGATAAAACAATTAGGGGAAGAGATGGATTAATCAGTTTCATCATTCTTTGTTTTTCCTGTTGTTTTACAATCTGCACATTATTGCTATTAGTAAGTTGTGTAGCAGGTAACTCGATAAGTTCAATTCCTGTATAGGGAGAAAGCCGTTTCCTATATTCAAGAAACGGCTCAATGAAATATTTTTCTTTGCTTTTACCAATGCAAATAATTTGTATATTCATACTTAATTAGCACTTAACGCACCCATTGCCATACAAAGCATCTTAGTCTCTGCATTATCAGCACGGGAAGCAATCAAGATAGGCGCTTTTGTTCCCATTACCACATGAGCAACTCTCCATTGACAGTAATATGTCAGGCATTTGCCAAAAATATTACCTGCTTCAATATTAGGTACGACAAGAATATCAGCCTGGCCAGCTACTGGAGAATCAATCCCTTTCATTTTAGCAGCATCCATATTGATAGCATTGTCAAATGCCAGAGGACCGTCAATAATACACTGAGCAATCTGATTTCTATGATTCATTTTTGCAATCACAGAAGCATCCAGTGTACACTGCATTTTTGGATTAACCACCTCAACAGCAGCCAGTAAAGCCACTTTGGGCATTGGATTACCTAGTGCATGCGCCACTTTAACTGCATTCTTTACAATGGAGATTTTTTCATTTAAATCTGGATATAGATTGATTCCGCCATCAGTCATCAGTAAAACTCTTTCAGGGCTTTCATAAGCCAGAACATCACTAATCACTTCACCAGTTCTTAAACCATTTTCTTTATCAAGAACAGCTTTTAATAAAAGGGCGGTATCCGCTTTTCCTTTTAAAATAATCTGACCTGCATTCTCACGAATAAGACTGACTGATTGCGCACAGGCTTTATTCAAATCTTTACCTGTATCTACTATCTGAAATCGACCTTCGTATTCAGGGAATTGTTTTTTTATAATATCTTCAATACTATTTTTATCCCCTACCAATATTGATTCTGCCAGATTTTCTGATTTTGCCAGTACAGCCGCTTCAATTGCAGTATCTGTTTGTGCTGCAGCAATCACCACTGTTTTTTTTACTTCATTCTCTTTGACCATGTTTAGCATTTCGTTGAAATTCTTAATCATAAAAGACTCCATATATTATATTTTTAAATAAATTTGGTGAAAAAAATTACATTTTTAAAAAGATCATTTTCCTGCATAGTTTAGCAGATAGTCTATATCAGTTTCATACTCGGCATAAGAATCAGATAATATTTTCTTTAATGCCTGTTTCTGAATTTGTCTTACTCTTTCACGAGAAATACCCATTTCCTGAGCAATCTCTGCAAAATTTTTTCCTTTTTGTCCATCCAGTCCATAATAGGATTTTATAATATGAGCATCTCGCTTATCCAGAGTTTTGATTGATTTTGTTATTTTTTGTTGTAATCGTTCCTGATAATATAAATTTTTTGGATCTTGAGCAGTTGGATCTTCGATAAAATCAATCATTGTGGCATCTTCACCATTTGTTTTAGTTACTTCATCAAGAGAATAGGTATCAATAGCCTGTAACTGCATATTATTGATTAATTTTTCAGAGATATCTGATTTATCCGATAACTGATTTATAGAGATCTCACCACCGGTTTCAGCCGTATAACGATCACGAATACTTTTAATTTTGTTGATTGCATTAGACCTGCCTATGGGAACTCTGATCAACGAAGTTTTTTCTGCCAACGCAAACAAAATCTTTTGTTTTATCCACCAAACAGCATAAGAAATCAATTTAATTTCTTTATCTGGGTCATAACGGTCAATCGCTTTTATCAGCCCCATATTTCCTTCACTAATCAGTTCTGAAAGCGTAAGACCCCTATTCTGGTAATGGGAGGCAATTTTAACAACAAATTTGAGGTTTGAGCTGACCAGTTTATTTTTTGCTTCTTCATCACCCTCTTTAGCTTTAATGGCTAATTCCTTTTCTTCTTCACGGGTAAGTGTCGGAATCTTTGAAATTTCATTTAAATAACTTTGAAGTGCCTGATCACTAAACACATGTTCCATAATCAACCTTTATTTGCCAAAAGTAAGCGTTCTTTATGATCAATGATAAATCCAAGTAAGTCTTCTTCATTCATATTCATTTTTGCAGACAGCTGAAACACAACGGATACGCCAGCCAGATTAAGTCCCATCTCCTGAGTCATTGTACTGATTAAAGAGATTCGATTCAAATCCTCTTGAGAAAAATATCTTCTCCCGTTTTTTCTAAATGGTTTTATGAGATTTTGATTTTCATATTCCCTGATCGTTTGTTCATGAAGATTAAGCTGTTTAGAAACAATTCCTATTGGATATAATTCTTTATTCATACTTTCCTCTCTTATAACCCGATTAAGAAATCTCTTGGGTTAATTGCAACCCCTCTGACACGATACTCAAAATGCAAGTGAGAGCCATTCGCATTACCTGTAGCGCCAACAGTACCAATCATTTGCCCTTGAGTTACTTCATCACCCACTCTGACTAAATTTGTATCGTTATGTCCATACACAGTCATTTGAAAATTATCATGTTCTAAAATGATGACATTTCCATAACCTCTTTGAACACCTGAAAAAACGACTTTTCCTGGTAACACCGCATATATTGGTTCGCCGGTTGGTGCACCAAAATCAATCCCTTTATGCATCCGGCCACTTCTCATTCCAAAATTTGAAATCACTTTTGGTCTGTCAACAGGCAAAACGGGTGTTTTACTAAATGATTTTACTAACTGTTTGTTCGGTTTTGAAAATTCAATATCTTTCTGAGCCTGCATCGCTGAAGCATCACCAATATAGATACGTTGTCCCTCTTTCACTGTTAAAGTATTCAGTTTATTCCATTTTTTCAAATCATCTACAGACACATTATAATTTTTGGCAATTCGGAATAAGTTTTCTCCTCTGGCTACAATATGAACAGAAACCGATTGAATACTTTGTACAGGAGTTGCATCATCCGGAGTGGCTGATTCCTGAGCCTGTGCCAGATGACCAGGTTCAAGCCATATTCTTTGCCCTTCTCTTACATCAAAATCCTTTAGATTATTATAATCTAATAAGTCAATAATGTCAATCTGATAGAGTTTTGCAATCGCCGAAAGACTTTGATTTTTCTTCACAATGTGAAACTTTTCATTTAATCTGAGCGGTTCAGATTGTTGTGGTTCATTTTCAGGCTTAGCTGTCTGAATTTTCAATACCTGTCCAGCTTTTAAACGGCTGCTTTTTAAACTGTTCAGTTTTTGAATCTCTCCCTTACTTGTCCCATACAATTTTGCGATGGATGCAAGTGTTTCTTTTTTCTTTACTCGATGAGTGATAATAATCTTTGATTCTGAATCACTTCCTTGAACAGAAACAGAAGAAGGCTGTTTTATCTTATTAATAAGCAAAACCTGACCTACTTTTAACTCGTTGTTTCTTATATTATTTATTTTTTTTAGTTCATCTACTTTGATATTATGAGCCTTTGCAATTCGAAAGAGGGTGTCTCCCTTCTTCACCTTGTACGTAGTATTTTCTACAGAAACGTTATTATCTTCTTCTTGATCAGCGATGCGTACAGGCTCATTATTTTCAGGTGCCTGTATTGCTTTTGATACGGTTAATTCCTGTCCCACACTCAGTTTATTAGATGACATCTGATTCATACTTTTTAATTCATCCACAGTCAATCCATGTTTTTTAGCAATAGAAGAAAGATTGTCTCCAGATTTTACTTTGTATGTCTGATTAGAAACACTTTGTTTTTTACTTTTTTTCTCGTTTGTTTTTTTTTCTTCCAAAAGAATAATCTGACCTAATTTCAAAGCATCTGTATTTAAATGGTTGATTTTTTTGAGTTCATCAACAGGGATATTATACTTTTTGCTAATACGGTATAACGTATCTCCTGATTTGACTTTATGCTGTTTAGTAGCTGCAAAAAGAGCCTCATAAGTTAAAAGCGAAAAAATGAGTAATATAATTAAATCTGTTTTACGAATAATGTATTTCAAAATCATCATAATCCTTGTTTATTGATACTTCTATGCATTGGATATTGTAAACCCAGGAAAAAGAGGGACCTTTTTTGGCAATTTTAATCAAATCAGAAATAATCGCATTATCTGCAATAGCCATTATTTCGACTCTACCGTCAACGAGATTCTTTACATAACCTTTGACAGCAAGTTGTTTCGCGTGTGTATATATAAAATGTCTGTACCCAACGCCTTGAACACGACCTTCAACTATCATTTTTATTGCTTTTGCCATTTCAATCACACTTTATATCTATTTTAAGAAAGTATTGTATATTTTATAATTTCTGTCAATACTTTTTATGAAAAATTACAAATCAGACGATAAGTCTATTTAAATAACTCAATTACTTATTGATTGTTACGAATGAATTTGAGTTATCATAACTGATTCAATCCAATATATCAGTCTTCTGTTACAAAACGATAAACTTTTTCATCAGGTTTTTGCATTCCATATTTTTCTCTGGCAATTTTTTCTATTGCCTGAGGATCATTCTCCAGTTTTTCGTTTTCTTTTTGTAGTGCCAGATTTTCTTTATGCAAAAGAGAAACCTCATTTTTAATATTGCTTAAATCATGACGTGCAGCGATCCATTTGATCAAACTAAAATCATTTAATACCAGCATATCGATAAATAAATAGACAATGACTAGCTTCATAAACAGATTGAAAACCTTCTTAAAAGCTTTGCTATGATTTGATAACGTATGTATTGCTCTCATTAGAACTCCTAAAGATTAAAGATATAGACACCTTGTTTGACAAAATCAAGATCATCTGTTGTTACTGCATTCCCTGAAAGATAAACGATTTTCTCAAAAAGTGAGCAAAAACCTTTACAATCAGATATACTGATATTGACACAGTCGGTTTTGTAATGCATGGGAAAAATGATTTTGGGATTCAATTGATCACAAAGCACTTTTGCTTCTTTATAATCAAGCGTATAAGTCCCTCCTACAGGTATCATTAATACATCTATCTTCCCAATGGATTCAATCATTTCAGGGGTTAAAATATGCCCAAGATCGCCACAATGTAAAAAATTTAAACCTTCTGCGGATACTCGAAAAAGGATATTTTCTCCTCTTTTTTCCCCATGTACTTCATCGTGAAAAGCCTTAAATCCCTCAATTTTAAAATCACCTATCTGATACTGACCAGCATTTATTAACTTTTCGAAATGCCCATGAATTAGTGAAAAATGGTTATGATCATAATGATTATGTGAAGAACAGACAATATCAGCATACAGATTTTCGGGCATTGGATAACCAATATTCGAAAAAGGGTCCAAAACTAGACCTGTATGCTCTGTTTCCAACTTCCACATTGAATGTCCAAAATACGTAATTCTAATCATTAAAACCTCATAATCCTCATCTTATTCAATCTTAAGGTCAAAGTATAACATGCTTTGTTTTTTTGTAAAGAGAAAAATGAATAATTATAAAAATATATCTTATCTACTTATATTTATTACAGTTATCTCACCACATAAACATAAGACACGTAAAATGAGATTAATTTATTTTCTTGGTCTTTATTGGACAGACAAAAAGCTTACCAGTCTTTTAGCACGATGAAAGATACATTTCAAGCATATTACAGATAACCCATTTCTTTAAAAGATGAAAATTCATTATCTCCAATAATCAGGTGATCAAGTAGCTTAATCTCAAGCAATGCCAAAGCCTGTTGAATCTTTGTAGTGATATGAATATCTGAGTCTGATGCCTTAAGATTGCCAGTCGGGTGATTATGAACGACGATAATCTGAGTAGCATGATATGCCAGACATTTTTCAACAATAATACGAATATACACTCTTGACTCATTTTTACTGCCTTCAAAGAGTGATTCTGCCTTGAGTATGCAATTAGCAGTATTCAGATACAAAACAAAAAATTCTTCATTTTTTTGTCCTTTAAAATAATATTTAAAGAAATCATATACCTGCTGAGAAGAAGAAATATAATCAATCCCCTTAATTTTTTTCCTTTGCTGATAAATAAATGCCTGCCTTACAGACATAAACAACGCAACTCCAGTCTCCGGCAATCCTGCCAGTGCAAGTTCAGCTGCATCGGCATGAAATAAAGCATGAATATCATCATGAAAATGAGTCATTAGTTTTTTAGCCTTTATTTTTGTATCTTTTCTTGGATAAACAAATTGTAACAACAATTCTACCACTTCATAATCAAGAAAAGAATCCATCCCATTTTCCATCATTTTCTGTCTAAGTCGGGATCTGTGATTTTTGTTATCCTCTATCATTCATATTACCTCATTAATAAATTCAAATCCTATCAAAACATAAAAATCATAAGCTGTCAAGAAAAAAACATTTGACTAAATCAGCCTTATGAATTTTTGTATTATAAAAATGAAATGAAGATGATTGGAGTGCTGAAATGTTTGATGTAAGAAAATACTTTGAAGCCAAAAACAATCCTGTAGATGCTGATTATCAAAACAATCTGAATAAGGTTCAGAACATTTTTATAGAAATTCAGGCTCAGGATAAAACCCATTATACACGATATTTTGAGCAGCTCGCTCAATGGATTTTACTGATTGCTGAGTATGAAAAGGATTTTTCAAAGGAATATCTCTTAAAACATACTTTTGAAGAACTGAAATCATTTAACGAAATTTTATTCAATGAAATCAAACCTGAAAATTATGAAAAGTCTTTCTTAAATCCTGAATATGCTGTACAGGCTTTTGGAGAAAAGACTGGTCAGTTATTGTGCGTTTTCTATTCTGGATTCCGTTCTTTTATCTCTTATGCGACAACTCATATGATTTTCAAAATCAATCGTAGTATTGTTCAATTTATTCAAATGTACGAAATTTACTGCCAAAAAGGCGAAGACTATGAAGAATTTAAAAAAATTGTTACTTATCCTTATTGGGCTGAGACTTATGAATCCCGTACACTCGGTTTTGACATGCGTTACAATCCTGAATATGCATATTTAACAGACTTCATTGAAAATACTGATCTGACTGATTTAAGATACCTTTTCTATTTTGGAAATTACATCAGTGATTATGAAATCAGAATGGCTCAGTTTGTCAATCAACTGGCTCAGGATAAAATAGACAAAGTAATGAAACAAACGGCTATTGCCTATGTTGAAGGTTTTAAAGAAAGCAATAAAGATTATACAAAACGTAAAAACGTAGTATTGATATCTATGCTGGGTATGGAACGTTTTACCAAAACACTTCTTAAAGAGTTGAGAAACTTTGGTTTTAATCCGATTGTTCCTAGCCTTTTCTCCAAAAATATCAATCAGCAGTTAGGATATGACCACCGTTTTGACAATGCGCTTGTTATGGATGAAGAATTTGTTAAACACAGCCTGATTGAAAGCGAAAGAGCGATTAAAGATTATGAAGCCATATTATCTCAATGCTCCGGATCTATCTATTTTGATCCATTTGGAGAAGAACCATTTGCACCAGTTAACAAAACAGCAGCATTGAAGTTAAGCCCGGAACAGATTGAAATAAATCGCAATTTCTCAAATCAGTATTCAATGATGTTTTACAAAGCATACAAACGTGAAGAAGCCAGTTTCTGCATAATTGGTTTCCCAACACCAGAAATCGGAGATCAGTTTGAAGAGATTTTTGATAAAACTGTCGATATCAATATGCTGGACCATTATGAATATCTTAAGATTCAGCAATGCCTGATTGATGCGTTGGATAAAGGTGAGCATGCTCATATCAAAGGAAAAGGCAATAATCTGACTGATTTATACATCAAATTACCAAAACTAACTGACCCTGAAAAACAAACGAATTTTGCGAATTGCGGAGCAACCGTAAATATTCCTGTTGGAGAGGTATTCAATACGCCTCAGTTAACCGGGACACATGGCCGACTTCACATTTCTGAGACTTTCCTCAATGGCCTTTTTTACAAAGAACTAACACTTGATTTTGAAGACGGTTGTATATCCAATTATAGTTGTGCCAATTTTGATAAAGAAGAAGAAAATAAAAAATACATAGAAGAAAATCTGATTTTTCCTCATAAATCTCTGCCAATTGGAGAATTTGCCATCGGCACAAATACGCTCGCTTATGTTGTTGCAAAAAAATACGATATAATGTCTGTCTTACCAATATTGATTATTGAAAAGATGGGTCCGCATATTGCCATTGGAGATACCTGTTATTCTTGGGAAGAAGACACCGTAGCACTGAATCCTGATGGCAAGGAAATCATCTCACGTGACAATGAACGTTCAATACTTAGAAAGGAAGATCCTTCCAAGGCTTATACTCAGGTTCATGTTGACATAACTCTGCCTTACGATGAAATCGCCTTGATTGAAGCAGTTACTGAGAATGGTGATCATATTGATATTATTCGTGACTGCCGCTTTGTTCTGCCTGGAACAGAAATTTTAAATAAAGCATTCGAAGCTTTATAATATCACTAAATTTACCGGCTTACCCCCTACAGGTGAGCCGGTACACAATTATTACATACATGAAAATCATTAAAGACTTGATTATCTACGAAGAAAAAATTCAAAAATCTACCTTTATTGCCCAGTTATGTCCAGTTAACACCTGGCAGGAAGCTAAAGATTTTATTACTCAAATCAACCAGGAGCATCAAAATGCAACCCATAACTGTTGGGCTTACATAGTAGGTAACAAGGGAGAAATATCCCATTCTTCTGATGACGGAGAGCCCTCAGGAACTGCTGGGAAACCGATGTTGAATGTCCTGAATAAGTATCAGATGACAAATATTGTTGCAGTTGTTACACGTTATTTTGGAGGGATAAAATTAGGAGTCAGAGGTTTAATTGATGCTTATGGCGGAGTCTGTGACAGAGCGATAGAACAATCTCAGACTGAAGAGTTAGTCTTTAAAAAATGTATTTCTATCACTACAGATTATGACTTTTATAATATACTGAAACACCGTATTGCCATACCTGAACTAAGGATTCTCAATACAGAATTTACAGACAAAGTCGTATTGATAATTGAGATACATGAAGAAAAGCTAAATTTTCTATTCCCTATACTCAACGAGATGCAGATCCGGAAAAAGCTCGATTATCAAATCATTTGAAAATTGCTTTACCCTTCATTATCATCATTGTCATTTATATAATGGTTTATACCATTCGGAATATCAATTGGTCGGGTTCGAATCATCTTACAGGTCTCTTTATAAATTTTAAATATCTCATCTGAGATGTGCTGGGGGAGCCTTTTCCCGTTTAGATAAACATCATTTGTAAAATTTAGTTTTAGTATATTTCGAAAATTCATTTGAAATGATACATTTTCAGGATTAAATCCATTGCTTAACAAGTATTCATTGATTTTCATCAAAAAAAGATGAATCCGCTTCTGTTCAAAATCAGTTCTCTTCTGAATATCAGTCAATCTGTTTCCTTCAACCATGTAACTTTTTTGAGGTAGTTTGTTAACTTTATACTTTGACATATCCTCATTTTTATTCAGACTTGATCTGTTAAAATCAGCATCTAATGAAGCTATTAATAACAACAAAACAAATACAAAGCTAATTGTTTTAATACGCTTTTCCATATCGACTCCTTTCATTATGCTCAATTATAAATTTTAGTAATTCTAAAAATTTGTAAGAGTTTAAAAAAGTTTAACATAGAAATAAAAGGCGCTCAAAAGAACGCCCATATCATTTTTTGTTTTTTTCATATTTTAATCTTTTTGTTCAGGGCACTCATCGTATAGTTTTAAGCCCTCAGGTAAATTGAGTGTTTTTGTACGAACTTGTTTACAAGTTTCATAATAAAGTTTAAAAACTTCTTTTGACACTTCTTTTGGTAATCTTTTATTATTTAGATATGCTTTATTTTTAAATTTGAACTTCATTATATTTTTAAATTTCATTTTAAAAGGGGCATTATCGGTTTGATATCCCTTACTGATTAAGAAGTTATTGATTTTCTGAATACACAGGTTCATTCTTTGAACTTCCATTTCGTGACGTTTTTGTTCGTCTGTCACCTTGTCCTTCTCAAGCATAAAGCTTTGTGGATCATTTTTCTTTTCACTTTCCATAATCTGAGCTTTCTGCTTTTCTTTAAGTTCCTTGCTCACATCAGTAACATCAGCAAACATCAGGTTAACTGCCAAAATCATCATCATCAGCAATATCAGCCCATGCATTAGTTGACTGCTTCCTGTTTTCATTTCATCCTCCCTTATATGATTGATAATTTACTTTCCCCCACTTTATC
Organism: Candidatus Cloacimonadota bacterium; assembly: GCA_029564175.1. Classification (GTDB taxonomy): domain Bacteria; phylum Cloacimonadota; class Cloacimonadia; order Cloacimonadales; family WRIO01; genus JAGOCT01. The sequence goes on along the minus strand of JAKQQL010000234.1, from coordinate 14,220 downwards.
TGAGTTTATTATAGTTATTTTTCAATACTTTGTCAAACATATTTTTATTTTTTTTACTGATTTAGTCATAAAAACGAAAAGAGACCCGAAGGTCTCTTAAAATTGGCTGAGAGGGCAGGAATCGAACCTGCCACAGACGGTTTTATCCGCCTGCTACCGGTTTTGCAGACCGGTTGAAACACCCGTTTCATCCTCCCGCATGTAAGATATTAAAAAGTGCCCTTATTCAAAAACAATTCAAACTGAGATTCCAGTTTTACTTTATGTCCATGCTCCATTTTTGCAAGTTCAAGGCATGTATTACGAATATCATCATCGATAGAGCGATTTGCCAAATCAGTATAAAATTCTACAGCCAGTTGTTCTTTTTTTATTGCCAGACTAATTGCATCTTCGGGCTTCATTTTCATCGTAAGCAAAGGTAATTCTTCACTATCGTTCAAATGATATGCCTCAATTTCTTTAAATTTTAAGTGCATATAGGGTTGTTGTTTGTAATTGTCCAGAAAACTTCGATGTTCTTCTTCATCTTTTGACAGATTGAGAAAAATATCACTAACGACAGGATTATCCATCACAATCGCAAGATCATGATAGAATTTTGCAGACTCAATTTCGCGTTCCATCGCTAAATCCATCAGCGCTTCAAACTGCTCTTTTTCCATGCTTCCTCCCTCAATTTCTGAATATATTACTGTAGAACTAATTTCAATAGGATCTCTTAATCACACCTGAACTTCAGAAAGTCTTTGATATATCATTGTCATCAGACGATTAATATCAAATGGTTTAAAAATAACATCCTTTAATCCGGCTTTTTTTGCGTTTACTACGATGTGATTTGGATCATAACCAAATCCGGTCATCATGATAATCGGCAAAGCAGGACGTAACTCTTTCACACGTGAATAGAGCTCATATCCATCCATATCAGGCATTGCAATATCTGTTATCAGGATATCACATTTGTTTTGTTTGATAAACTGTAGAGCAGATAAACCGTCATGGAATGTTTTTATATTGAATGTTTCATCATAATCAGTAATTTCAGATTGCAACAACTCTAAAATATCATTCTCATCATCAACTACAACCATAATTTTTGATTGTTCAGTGTCTTTTATCTCTTCCATTAGAATTGTTCTCCTGTAATCTTCTGGTATATGGTTTTGTATTTTTCCAAACTTTTTTCAATGACTTCAGCAGGTAATACCGGAGCAGGTGGCATTTTATTCCAGCCAGATTGAGACACAAAATCTCTAATAAATTGTTTGTCATAACTTTTTGGAGAAGTACCTACTTCATACTCATCTTTATCCCAAAAACGTGAGGAATCGGGTGTAAAAATTTCATCAATCAGATAAATTTTATTATCTATTGAGCCGAACTCAAACTTTGTATCTGCGATAATGATATCTCTTTCTAATAAAAACTGATGAGCCCACTTGTACAATTCAAGACTCTTTTCTTTCAGAATCTCTGCAATTTCGAGATCAAGTCTTTCACACATTTTTTTATAAGAGATGTTTTCATCATGACCTTCGGCTGCTTTTGTTGAAGGTGTAAATAATGCATGAGGGAATCTTTGGCTTTGTTTCATCGTCTCGGTGACTAACTGACCGCTGACCGTACCAAACTGTTTATATTCTTCCCACGCAGATCCGGAGATATAACCTCTGGCAATACATTCAAAGGGAACAACACGAGTCTTTTTTACCAACATTGAGCGTTTTTCCAGCTGATCTTTAAAAGGATGAAACTCAGCTGGAAAATCTTCCACTCGATCGCTAATCAGATGATTTTCAATTATATGTGAAGTATTTTTAAAAAAGAAAACAGATATTTGATTTAAAATTTTACCTTTTTCAGGTATGATATTTGGAAATACAACATCAAACGCTGAAATTCTGTCACTTGTAACGACCAGTAACTGATCCCCTAAATCAAAAACATCTCTTACTTTTCCTGAGTAATGAGCCTTAACAATTGGCAGTTTTTTTAATTCCTCTATCATATTTCCTCCATATTGATACGATCAGCATCTTCGATAATGATTCTTCCTATCTGATGAAACTGATTCTGATACAATTCTTTTATATAGTTCGGTTTATCTTTTTCTAAAGTCCGGAAAATAATCCATCTTTCGTCCAGTTCGTCTTTGTTGACAGCCAGCAATTCATTATTTCGTGGCAAATCTTCTCTGAAATAAGCAAGGGACTCTCCATTTGTATTTTCTATAGTCTTGATCAGTCCCTGACTAATATTGACCTTCATCCCATTCATTTCAATGGTTTCATTAATATGTCTGGTACAGTATAAAAAGAGTAGTTGTCTATAATAGGAACTAATCAGCTTATGTTGTGCCTGTAATATTTCTGACGTATTGAAATTGAGTTCATTTTCAGTTTGGGCAATTTTCTTTTTCAAATCTTTCAAAACAGAGATATTAGGGGTCATCACATAATGAATCAAAATAGTTCTTAAATCACTATGATCACCAAACATACAGAATCCGGCACATTGTTGATTATTCATCTTTTCACAGGGAAAAACTTCATCAGCGCAGGAGGGAAGCTGATAAACATCAGCAAAGGTATCAATTACATCCTGAATAAAAAATGAATCCCTGAAAGGGCCAATATAAATCTGATTTTTTAAAGTATCTCCACTACTTGCAATATAAGGGACTTCCATCCATTGAAGTGATAAATACGCATAATTTTCCCATTCTCTCAGACGCTTGTTAAATACAGGCTGATGTTGCTTAAAAAAGAATTTTTCTTCAATCAAACAGGTAAACAAATCCTTACTTGAGGTAAATTCAAGCCAATCATAGCGATGTCTGAGAGATAAGAGTCTGTCATCTTCAGTATCTGCAAGCAAATAGAAATCGATAAAGCGACGAAGGTTCTCAGTTATTTTAAAAAAGAGTGCTTCTCCCTGCTGGTAACATATAAATAATCCGATACCTTCAGGGATAGTATTGATGACATCATTTAATTTTTCTTTATTTATTCTATCCATAACGCCCATTTAAAGAATACTTGATTTTGTGTCAATTAAATTCGTTAAAAATTTAATAACCAGAATTTCACTGTTTAGGATTGCTTCAATCTTGTTACACTCATAAAGATCTTAATCTTGAAAAATGGATATGAAAAAACGTGGACATTTTCAGCCCACGTTTTTCTGATATTAAAATTTTAATCTTCGAATGAAAAAGGCATTTTCATCTGAAGAGGATTTTGTTTTACTGACTTGATTGTTTGTTCTATCTGTTGAGGGATATATTCAACAGAGTATTTACCTGTAAGTACTTTTGCTGCCAGTTGGATATCAAACTGTTCTTCAAGAACGGCATTCAGCAGATTTCTCTTTTCGGGGTAAAAAGCAGTTGTATAAGTAGTTAGATTAACTAGTTTTGCTGCTTTTTCAACCGCATCAGTAAGTGTGCCGATTTCATCAATCAATTTTACGTTTTTAGCACCATTCGCACTCCAAACCTTACCCTGAGCAATTGCATCCACTTCTTCAACAGTGATTTTTCTACCTCTAGACACGACTGTTTTAAATTCAAGATAGGTATCATCTACAGATTCCTGAAATGAATTTATGAGTTCAGGGTTTATTGGGTTCCATACATCCATTGCACTGACATATTTACCATATCCTGCACTTTCTGATTTCAAACCAATTTTTTTACCCAGTTTGTTCACATCAGGTATCATTGAAATCACTCCAATTGAACCCGTAATGGAATAGGGATCAGCATAGATATAATTAGCATTGGCAGAGATATAATAACCGCCAGAAGCAGCTACATCACTCATTGATACGACAATTGGTTTTACTTTTTTGAGTTCTTCAATATAGTAATTAATTTTATCTGATTCCAATGCGGATCCACCAGGACTGTTAACTCTCAAAACAACCGCTTTAATTGAGTTGTCTTTTTTTACGATATCAATCACTTTTTTCATATTTTTTGCAGTTATATTCATTTGACCAAACTGAGCTTTCACCGGCGTAATTTCACCCACTGCATAAATGATGGCAATCTGATTAACAGCTGTTTTTGGAGGAATCGCTTCATACTTTGCAACTGATATCATATGATCTTTGTCGATATTGATTTTTTTAAGCAATTCTTCTTCTTGCATGAGGCCAGTAATCATGCCATACTTGACAGGCTCTTCCTGATTTATGATCAGATTAGGACGTTTCTCAAACACATAATGCACAGAATCTGCTGAAATTTTTCTGTTTTCGGCAATATCACTGCACAAATTGCCATAAATATCTCCAAAAAGTTCCATCAGATTGTTTCTAAACTCAGGAGACATACTGTTTCTGGAAAAAGTCTCACCGGCTGCTTTAAATTTTCCAGCTCTGATTATTTTAAATTCGACACCCAGTTTGTCCATCATATCTTTATAGAAGGTCAAGTTTGAACCGACACCTGTTAAAACAATACCGGCAGAAGCGGATGGATTCAAATAAATTTCATCAGCAACTGAACTGAAAATATAATCTTTTTGTCCAACCATATTCAGGTATGCATATACTTTTTTTCCTGATTTTTTAAAATCCTGAATTGCCAGCATCATTTCATGTAATGAGGCATAACCAGAAGAAAAACCATTTGGTTTCAAAATAATGCATTTAATTTTAGGGTCAATTTTTGCTGACTTTATTTTTTCAACCACCTCATGTGCTGACACAGGAACCATGTTAAAACGATTATCCGTAATCTCAGAATATTCAGGAATAACTTTATCAAGATTAATCACCAGTGCAGAGTTCATTTCTACTTTAACTTCAGTCTTTTTCCCTGTATTCACAAGCGTTACAATGGATATAACAAAAAATACAATTAGCAAAAGAACGGAAGTTGCACAACCAAGTAAATACCATTTTGTTCTCATTCTATTTCTCCTTTATATTAATATTGAGTTCTTTCAATTTACGTGACAAATTACTCTGTTGTAAGCCAAGTGCATTCGCTGTTCGGCTTACATTAAAATCATGAATTTCCAGTTGTTTACTCAGATATTTAAATTCGAATTCTTCTTTTTTATCCTGATAAGAAGTCGTTATCTCCCAGAAAGAGTTATCCTTATGTTCTGATTTGATCGATGGAAGCGGTAAATCACTTTCAGAAATGACATTCCCATCACTTAAAATGTAGAGACGTTCAATCAGATTTCGTAATTCCCTGATATTTCCTTTAAATTCCTGATTCATAATCTGTCTGAGCGCTCCATCACTTAAAGTTTTTAGTGGTAGATTAAATTCTGCAGCAAATTTATGACAAAAGAATTCAACTAACAGAGGAATATCTTCTCGTCTTTCCCGCAAAGCCGGAGAAATCAATGGGACCACATTTAATCGATAAAATAAATCTTCACGGAAAAGTCCGTTTTCTATCATTTCTTCCAGATTTTTATGAGTTGCAGCGATAATACGGGTATCAATCTTTATGATTTCGTTGGATCCAACCCGTTCAAATTCACCTTCCTGTAAAACTCTGAGTATTTTTGCCTGAGCCGAAAGGTTCATATCTCCGATTTCATCTAAAAATAACGTTCCTTTATCTGCCAGTTCCAATTTTCCTTTTTTAGATTTTACAGCTCCGGTAAAAGCACCCTTTTCATAACCAAACAATTCACTCTCGACCAACTCATTTGGAATTGCAGCAGAGTTAAATTTAATAAAAGGTCCTTTAGATCTCTGAGACTGATTATGAATAGCATAAGCCAGTAATTCCTTACCAGACCCGCTTTCCCCTCTGATTAGCACTCTTGAGTTGGTTTTTGCCACTTTCTGAGCCAATTGAAGCACTTCCTGAATTGCCTGACTACTACCAATAATACGATATTGTTCATTAAAAGACTCTTTTAAAATCTTATAATCTTCCTGTAAAGTAGAATAGCTGAGTGCATTCTGCACTGTTAATTTTACACGTGTCAGATTGAGCGGTTTTTCCAGAAAATCAAACGCACCGGATTTCATTGCCTGAACAGCTTCTTTAATGCCACTATGCCCTGAAATCATGACGACTAAAAGATCAGGCAAAACCTCTTTAATCTGTTTTAAAAAATCAAGTCCGTTTCCATCTTTTAACTGAACGTCAAGTAAGAGCAGATCAGGCACATTGCCTTCAATAATTTTTCTGCCTTCTTCTACTGAAGTGGAATAGCTACATGCATAACCTTCATCTTCAAGAATATTTTTCAGACTGATACAGATGTTTTTTTCATCATCAAGAATGAATATTTTCAAGGGTTTCCTCCAATATGATTTCAAATTCTGTGCCTTTACCTATAACGCTTTTTACACGAATTCCAGTATGATTTGCCTCACATAAACGTTTGACAAGCGCCAGACCAAGTCCGGTACCCTTACTCTTTTTGGTAAAATAGGGTTCAAATATTCTAGATAAATCTTCCTGAGCAATGCCTTTTCCTTCATCCCTGATTGTTAAAACTAAAAAAGAATGGCTTTGTTTAAGAGTAATCCAAACTTTACCATTATCAGCAGATGATTCAATGGCATTCTGAAAGATATTGGTAATGATCTAATAAAAATGAGTTGGATCAAATTTTATCCGTTTATCTTTTAAAATGTCAAGCTCTATATGATAATCATTTTGATAAGGTTTGAGTATTTCACAGATGGCTTTTTCAGGATCAAAAACAGAAGGGTTCGCAGGAGTATCTTTAGCAAAAGATGAAAAAGACTGCACCAGATTTTGGAGATTACCAATTTCCTGATAAATGATATCAAGGGATTCTCTGAAGATATGCTTAAATTTTTCCGGATCGCTATCATATTTTTCTTCCAGTCTCTGTAAAGATAACTGGATGGGAGTCAGCGGATTTTTTATCTCATGAGTGAGAATTCTGGCTAAATCTTTCCATATCATTTCTTTCTGAGCAATCAGTAGTTTTTGCTGAATACTTTCCAGTTCTCTGGACATATCATTAAATGAATGAATCAAAGACTTGATTTCTGACATCCCTTTTGGAGGCAGAAATACATTAAAATCGCCCTTCTTAATCTTTTCAGTGGCTACCTGAAGTTCTTTAATTGGGCGGGTTAGAATGTAAAAAATAAAGATGAAAGTCAAAATGGAAATCAGCATCATAAACAATAAAATGACAGAAGAATAAATCTTTGTTTCATTTTGCGTCATTTTTAATCCAGCCATAGACTGGGACAAACGGTTGGAGATATCATTAACAATCAGCGAATCTTCCGCAGTGTCAACATATATTTTTGATATATCTGCCGAAATATTCATTTTACTGAGAATTTTTTCTGATTCTTTTTGCTTTTCAACAAAAAACTGATTTAAAATGATTAAACTGCCAGAATAAAGCAAGATAAACATCCCGATGACTATAATCCTCATACTTAATCTAAATCTTATCATTAGAGTCTGACCTCCTTTCGGATAGAAGGTTTTTTCATTTTCCACAACAACATTAAATCGACTTCCTTACTGATTGTTTCCAGATATATCTTGGGCAGATAAGCATTGACTTCGATTACAACGTTTCCATTATGGTTGGCTTTATAAAAGGGATATTCTACAACAGACAGCAGATATTTTAATTCTTTCACTGATTTTGTATTGGTTTTATAGTTTTGTTCCTGAAGATTGAGCTGATATTCCTGCTTGCCGGCATTCCATTTGACCTGATGATAGAATTTTTCATAATGAATCACTTTATTATCTTTTAAAGCACGGAATTCAAACCACACTCTGATTTCTTTGCCTGATTTAAAAATCTCATCAAAATCATTTTCAAAAGCATTTGTCAGATAGGTAGAACAAACCAAATTATCGCCAACTGTTTTCGTCAGTAAACTTGAAAAATCAACAATATTGCCTGTATAATTAGAAAATAGAAGCACACTAAATGCCAGTACGTTGAGATATACTTTTGATATAAGAGATCCTAACACCTGAAATCCTCCTTAAACATACGTTTATTATACAGACACATTTTCGTCAATTTATTTTTCACTAATTGATGTGCAATTTTAAAACCAATCGTTAATTCATTCATTTTTATAGCAATTAATGCGATTAAATGTATGTAGATAAAAATGATATAACTTTTCTTATAAAAATAAAAAGAGATTTACTTGACTGAAAAAATATCATTATTTTAATGGAATATATAAAAATCATATAACTTGAGGGAGAAAGAATGAAAAAGTATATTCTACTCATAATCAGTATCATGACGGCATTAAATCTGATGGGCTGGGACTGGGTAAAAAAAGCCGGAGGCACACAATTAGACTGGCCATGGTCAATTTGTGCCGATGAAAATGAAAATTGTTATCTGACTGGCAGTTTTCAGGGGGATGTCAGTTTCGGAAATCAACAGTTTACCAGCACAAGCCCATCTTCAGACCTGTTTATATCTAAAATGGATGAAAATGGCAATTTCATTTGGACCTTACAGGGTAATTCAGTTATTGGGGCTGTAGGGATGAGTATCGATTATCATAATGATTTTCTTTATGTAACCGGATATTTTGTGGATAGTCTTTATGTCGATGGCTACACACTTATTGGAAATGGAGCATGGGATACTTTTGTTTTAAAATGTACAACAGATGGTCATATCGTTAATGCGTTGTCCTTTGGTGGATCTCAGTCGGAAATTGGTTATGGACTCAGTACAAACGGACAAAAAGTCTTTGTTACAGGCTGGTATAACAGTGATATGAATGTAGGAGGACAAAACGTTGTAACGGCTGGAGGTTCTGATATTTACATTATTACCTATGACATGGATTTAAATTTTGAAAATATGATTACAGGCAATGGACCTGGGGTGAATTATGCTTATGAGATTGATTCAGATATGACTCACTTTTATACAATTGGTTCTTCCGGAGGTGAATTACTCTTCAATAATACGGTTATGGAAACAACTGGCGGAGGCTACTTATATGCGAAAAACCTATCCTCTGACAGTCAAAACTATAAAGTATTCCCCAATGCGCTGATTATGAACGCAAAAGTGAATGAAAATAATGAATTGTTTATTGGTGGAACTTTCTCAAATACAGCTATTTTTGATGATTACCAAATCACTTCTCACGGAGAACAGTCAGACTTCTTTCTAGCGAAACTGAACAGTAGTTTTGAAGTTGAATGGGTAAAAGGCTATGGTAGCAATATGATAGATAAAGGGAAAGATTTGACAACAGTTGGCAATAATGCCTGGTTAATCGCCAATTTCAATGATACACTTTATGTTGAAAATGAGACATTTATTTCTCAGGGTGCTGAAAACATTATCCTGATTGAATTTGACAGCAATGGCAACATCCTTCATACATATCCTGCCGGAGGAATGGCAACGACCATTTCATCGGGTTTATGTACAAGTCCAAACGGAACTCTCTATGCTACAGGCTGGTTTGGAGGAACATCTTATTTTGGAGAGAACAGTGTCAGTTCCAGCAATGAATATGATTATGATATCTTTATTGCTAAATTGGGTCAGCTAACACCTGCTGATGATCAGTTGGTTTGTCAACAAAAAGATGAATGGCATATCTACCCGAATCCAGTAAGAAATACCCAACACGGCGAGTTTAGCATCGATTTCAGCAAATCTCAAAAAGGGCAGAAAACAATATCCATTTATAATATTAAGGGACAAAAAATCATGTCTCAGTTGTTTGACAGCCGTTCAGGCAATATCTGTCAGAGTCAGCTTCATGTAAAAAACAGTGGCATCTACTTTGTAAAAATCAATGATGGCAAACAGATTCAGACCAAAAAATTACTATTCATTAAGTAAGACAGTACAGCTAGTGGTAGAACGACCACTCCAGTTGTTTATCCGTACTACAAGGGTGTACCGCAAGCTACCAGCTTGCGAAATATTCCGTACTACAAGCGTGTACCGCAAGCTACCAGCTTGCGAAATATTCCGTACTACAAGCGTCCCGCTTGTAGCCTGTTTCTGCAAGCAAGATGCTCGCAGTACATTTATACAAAAAGGAGGAGATATGATAGTCAAAGACAATCGTTCAAAACTCAGATTATGGGCTATTATCAGCATTCTGTTTTTATGCAGTGTCTTATTTTTCAAGTTAATCAGGTCTTTTATCAGTCCGATAGTCATTGCCTTATCATTCACCTCTTTGATGTATCCCTTATATCAAAATCTGTTAAAACGATTTAAGAAAAAAAAAAATCTGGCTTCTTTTACGACTTGCCTGGTATTAATCATTATTATTTTCATACCACTCATAATCTTATTGATGATATTAGCACATCAGGCACAAATCGTTTATACCCAGATTACCCCTTTTATTCAAAACATTTCAGAAATTTCTGAGCAGGAGATTATCAGCCGTTTAAAGCAATATGAAATTTTTGATACCATAGAGCTGTACTCATTTGACTGGTCAGGGATTCTGATAGAAGCTGGAAATAAACTGTTACAACTGATGACTTATCTGTTTAACCGTTATTCTTCCTCTTTTATTCTCTTTTTTGTTGATTTGTTCATTACTTTTTTTTGCATGTTTTATTTTTTCAGAGACGGAGATAAATTACTTGTAGAATTACAAAGCCTTAGTCCACTCAATAAAGAACATGACAGAAAGCTTTTTGATCATTTTAACCGTATATCAAGGGCAACGGTAAAAGGGACACTCATTATTGGATTATTGCAGGGGTCCCTGGGTGCGCTGACATTGATGCTGTTTGGAGTGAAGACCTGGCTTTTATGGGGTTTTATAATGCTGATATGTTCGATTATTCCAATGATTGGTGCATGGGTAGTCTTAGTACCGGCAGGCATTATTCAGATTTTATTCGGCAATACCTGGAGTGGCATTCTCATCATCCTCATCAGCACTTTAGTCATATCCAATGTAGATAACCTGATTCGACCCTATCTGGTGGGGAAAGATGCAAAAATGCATGATTTAATGATATTTTTCTCAACAATCGGTGGCATCAGTCTTTTCGGTATCATGGGTTTTATCATTGGGCCAGTCATTGCATCTCTTTTTTTAGCACTCTTGCAAATCTATAAAGATGAATTCCAGGAAAGTCTTAAAAAGTAAAAAAGCGATTCTGCTCCAATAGTATTAAACGAGCATCCTGGATTTTTTAGTGATGTAACGCATACTGTCAGCTGTCTATTGAAATGAAGGCGATCGCCTTCAATAAAATAGAATTTTCTCATGCTGAGAGCAAAGTTATGGAGAAAGCAGATGAATGAAAAGGATAACAAAGTGAAGAGAAATGCTAAAAATGCTTTACCTGTTTCCTTTCTGATGCCTCTTGTATGTCTCATTATAGGCATTCTTCTCTCAGGATTAAAAGTTTCTCTGATCATTTCATTAAGTCTCTTTGCTCTTTTGATGATTCTTTTTACTGTTTTAAAAAATCATAAGGTTAAAAACCTGCTCATTTGTCTGTTAATCATCCTCGCTGCTAATCAATATACAGTCTTTTATCATTTTCAGTACAGCCATCACATTTCTAAGCTTCTAAATGAAAAATCAGTAATTCAACAAAAAATGACGATGATGCTTGATTCTGAGCCAATTAAAAAAAAAGACCGCTTCCGCTATACTGCACGTCTGATTAGTATCAATCAGAAATCTGTAAGTGGTAAGTTGTACTGCTATACTCAAAATGATTCCCTTCAAATTGGACAAAAAATTGAAGCATTGGTTCAAATTGAAAAACCAGTTTATCATAATCCTGGAGAATCCCTCTGGATTCTGGCAATGCAAAACGAAGGTATTTCAGCTTCTGCAAACATAGTCCACATTTATAAGATATACCAGCCAGAAAAAAATCTGCCAGTCTTAATCAAAATGAAAATGAGTTTATCATTTATCAAATCTAAACTCTATCAGATAATGGATCAAAAATTTGTTCCTTATTCTGATCTGATGAAAGCCATTCTTACCGGAAACACCTCTGTGTTGAGTGATTATAACTCAAACCGAAACATTATTTCCTATGCCCATTATCAACAGGCAGGTGTACTTCACCTGCTGGCTGTATCTGGCTTGCATACAGGGTTGATTTATATGATTTTTTATACACTCATCAGCATCATCAATAGAACACTGGCACGATATTTATCGATTGCTTTTTTAGCCATTTTTTCCGGTATTTGCGGATTTAGTCCTTCTGTGCTACGGGCATCCCTTATGATTAGTATGTTGATTATTAGCAAAATCGTTCAGCGTAAACAGAATTTTTGGCAAATATTGAGCCTAAGTGTGTTTATCATTCTGATCATAAATCCCCGGCAACTCTACGATATAGGTTTATTATTGTCAGTTACGGCTGTTATCGCCCTGTACCTGATACATCAAATCTTTAGCCTAAAAGATCAAATTGTCATCCATAAAAACACAGGTTCTGAAACAAAGTTAAGTAAAGTAGGCTTTTTTTTAGAAGATCATCCCCGTATTCAAAAAATCTGCCTTTTACTGTCAGCATCCTTCATGATTAGTCTATTCAGCAGCCCTTTTAGCTTTTATTTCTTTAATCAGCTTAATCTGAATGCCCTCATCAGTAATCTTTTTCTGATTCCTTTGTTTTCTTTGTTGCTCAGCACAGGATTAGCCGTTCTGATAACGCCCGAATATCTGTTCTTTTTTAAATATTTTAAGTTAAGTCTTGATTTTTTGGTCTTTCTGCTAGAAAAATCTTTAAATCTGATGGAAAATATAAATTTCATATTTTATGATGCAATCAATATTTATCAGATGTGCTTATTACTGACATTGTTTTTGCTGGTTGTTTTACACCTTCGTTACCTGAAACATAAAAGTAAAATCATTATCCCTGTTTATCTCGGATTTGTTTTATTGTTTTTTCTTTTGAAAACGAGTGACCAGCCCCTGTCAAAAGTCGTATTTTTTAGCACAGGAACTTCTGATGCTTTTTTGATATCAACTCGAGACAAGGAAAATATTGTCATTGATACTGCTGATTTGAACGGATATAAAGCACAGATAGAGAACCAGCTGATTCCCTATTGTCTGAAAAATCATATCCAGACGATAGATTATCTGATCATCTCTCATCCGCATAGTGACCATATCAGCGGATTACCTGCAATATGTAAAAAACTAAATGTAAATACCTTGATTGTAAGCGATAAAATCATTCAAGACTCTCTGTATCTTGATATGATAAATCAATGCAAAAACCAGTTTCAAACAATCCAGCTGATATCAGACACCTGCACAATCAATTTACAACACTCGAAATTAAAATTTCTTCATCCAGATAAAAAATACCAGCCTGAGCATCTAAACAATTCATCTCTTGTTGTAAAATGGTCAGAAAATGATTTTGATTTTCTGTTTACCGGAGACATTGAACATGAAGCAGAAAACTGGATAGTAAATCACTATGGAGAAGAACTGAAAAGCGAATTTCTCAAAATACCTCATCATGGCAGTAAAACAGGTAGTAGTATTTCATTTTTAGAAGAAGTTCAACCCCTGGTAGCAGTCATTCCTGCTGCTAAAAAAAACAGGTTTAACTTTCCACATCAACAGACATTAGGCTTTTTATCAGCGCTAAACTGCCAATACTTTATTACTGGTTCAGATGGTGCTATCATCTGTAAGCTCAATTCTGACTATACAGAAGTACACGCATTTACAAAACCAGATCACAAATATTATATAAAGGCACACCGCTAAGATTATTACATCAAACGAATCCTTCCAGTAATATCACAAGTAAAGCATATCATTTACATACTCTCTTCCTCCCCTTTTTATAACAGTTATTATCAATCACATTGTTTATGTCTATCAGCAGCGCTATATAAAGTTGAAAAATGGATTTTTTAGTGTTTTCTACAGGATAGATAAGAGAATCATTCGATTTTCTTACTGTTTTAATAACGTTTTCACTACAGATAATCAGAGATCGGAACTGATCACAAGAACGATACATTAAATGTTTTAATTACTGCATGTCTTTGAGTTTAAATAATTAGGACAGTTTATTTAAAATTTGTTTGCATTTGATTCATTTTGTGTTAATTTTTGATAACATCTCAAAAGTTGGTGTAAAAAGATAAAAAAAAAGGTTGATCCAGATCCAACTCTTTGTTTTATTGAATTTGAAAATAAAAAAGACAAGGAGTAGATCATGAATCAACCAAAGACAAAGAAAAATGAGCCAAT
>JAKQQL010000190.1:0-1651 GCA_029564175.1 Candidatus Cloacimonadota bacterium | reverse complement strand
TGCCGCATAACATACATCTAAATGTTTTGCTAACATTTTTATATCATTAAATTTCTCTCCACAAGCACCACAATGAAGATCAGTTTTCATTTGTTTATCCCTTCCATTCATAAGTATCCAAAATAGTAATATACTGACAATTTTCAAACATTTTGAAAAATTTTCTCTGTGCTTCAAACACATTGTTTCCAGATACACGAGTGCTTTCTTTTGGAATATGATATAATGGAGTCATATAATCATATGGTCCAACAACACGAAATTCAATAACATATTTTTTTTCCATTTTATTCTACTTTCTCATTTTGTATCTTATTTTATCACATTTTTCATTGCATGTCAAGAGAAATTTTTGAGAAAAAATCCTTGAAATTCCATTTGGTCAGATCAAACAATAGACCAACCCATTCATCTAAAAAAGTATTTACTGGTTTCCATTCAACAGACGAATCAAATTCTTCATTATTGTCAATTTTTTTCAGATTGGATTGATAAACCAAATAACATGCTTTTTGTGAATGTTTATACAGCAAGAGATTTCTGAAAAGAAGTAAAAAAATCCCCAAAATACAAACAAACTTAAACATACCACCAATTTTTCCATTTCATTTCCCCTTTCTTATCTTAAAATAATTTACCATCTTTTGTAAATTCATAACCATTCGCATCTATAGTTTTAATGATTTCGTCCGTGGATGTTCTCCATTCGTATTCTCTTTGCAACATGATTCTATAATCTTCACAAAGAGATTTCAGAAATTCACTTTCCATGTCCAACATCTTATCTTCCAGCTCACCACTTTCAAAATTTTCAGATTGCTCGTTCATATAATCGGAAAAAACCGGCTCGTATTCATTTATGAAGTTCACGGCGGTTTGATAGGTTTCACATGATTCACCATGATCCCGAATAATGTTAGATGCGACCTCTTGAGCAGAAATAGTAAATTCTCCCTTTACATAAGATCCTCTGTCAAGGTCAAATTCCTTGATTTTCAATCCGATGTTTTCTGCATCATCATAAACACAATCCCACCATTCATAGTCAACATTGATATTCCAAAGTTTTTCAATTGCCCTTTCCTTAGCTTCCTCTGATAACTCGTTGAACTCATAAACTTTGATTTTTTCGTATCTCATTTTTATCTCCTAATCAAATAATTCTCGCCTGCAAAATCAACCTCTATGTAATCCACTTTCAAATCTTCTGCAACACCGTTCCAATCAATATTATTTTCAATATACCACGGCAGGGCTTTAGGTAAATCACCAATGTCGTCAAGCATCTCGCGGCAATATTCCACAAAATAATCTTCATGGATCAAGGTTGCCCCATATGACCAATCAGGCGATGCGTCCTCACCAACATCATTGAGTTCCCTCAATGTTACTAATTCACCCCAATCCTCAAACTCTTCATCAGGAACAGGCTCTTGCGGGGAATTCTCATCCCACTTTCCAAGCTCATTTTCCTGTTCTTCTTTCCAATCTTCAAAATCAGACTCCAGTTCTTCCAATCTTGCAATAATATCACGGCTATCCAATACATTTTCACGATTATCAATTTTCATTTTTATATCTCCTTACTTTTTATATAATGGTTAAACATATCGACATGCTTACATCCTTTATGTCTGAACATGTGTTGTGG
>JAKQQL010000188.1:0-1938 GCA_029564175.1 Candidatus Cloacimonadota bacterium | reverse complement strand
ACCGCAGCATCGTATAGGTTTTTCTTTGTCTGCTCCATAAACCTAGTTAAGTATGGTGAAGCCGCCTTTTCGATTGCCTTAATCTCATATTCGTTTAAATCTGCTCGATTAGTACCACTAATATCTTCATCATAATTATCTTCTCCATCTTCAGATATAAGCGATGTCATATTATCCAAATCTTTCCACTCATCTTCAGACATTACACTGACACCAAGATCATATGCAATTATGGAAGAGAAGGCGCCTTGCTCAGTTAGCGCCTTCTCCATTACTTTTTTTAATTCAGCTTTTTTTTTATCTGTCTTTTCGATAAATAGATTTACTTCTTCACTTTCTTCTAACATCTTTTTCAAATCTTTTTCTACTTCATCTGAGATCTTTGCTATTCGATCTCCATACTCTTTAACCATTTCGGTGAATTTGTCTTTGCCCCAAACTACTTTATTTGTTTTTTCTTCTGACATATTAAATACCTCTATTCATTCCATGTTTACTTTAGCTTGTCAAAATCTTCTTTGACCTGATCAGGTGTGAATATTATTCTATGTGACGTTTCTTGTATCCCCAGTTTTTTCAGGGTCAATTTCTTTAGTTGAGCTGCTCTATTTTTAAACCATTGTGTAAGTTCATTTCGATATGATTCATCTTGCAATGCTTCATGTTCACTAATGTTCCAGGGTTTATTTAAATCATCAATAACTATCTTTAAACGAGTTGCCATATTACGATTTAAATTTTGTCTTATTTTAGCTGTATCCGTTTTGTCGAAAGCATATTTGCTAGCTATAAATTTAGCAACACTGATTAATGAACCTTCTAGTCTTTGCATATATTCATTGAATTCGCGATCTCTTTTGGCCTTCTGTCCAGGTAAATCTCTCTTAACTTTATTAACTTTATTAAGGAAATCTCCTATTTTACCAGAAAGGAAATCTCCTATTTTACCAGATTCTAAACCAGCATATCGATCCATTGCCTTTTTAAGTTCTTTACTATCAGTTGGACCCCGACCCATAGCTTTATCTTGTTCTTCAGTTGTTATAACTCCGGAGTATTTCTCTAAAAGTTGATCAGCTAACATTTCAGCTTCATCTTGAAGAGCATCCGGAACATCATTGTAAATGTATTTATATACTGTATCAGCTACTGATTGAAGGTTCTTTGATAGATCTGGGTTATCTTTGATGATATTGATAATATCATTTTTTACTTTACTGAATCCAGATACTCCGTGTTCTTTAGCAAATGTTTTAGCTTCATTGACAGTTAGAGTTTTACTATCTAAACCATTCTGATTATTTTTTTTAGCCATTTTTTCAGCTGCTTTAACTTTTCTAGACTGTACAGCTTCTGAACCAGTAACTCGCGATTGATCTTCATTGAATTTTTTTATTCTTTCAAATGCTGAAGTCAGAGAACGAATTACATCCTTTCTCGCTTCTTCCATAACACGCAGAATTTCCTTATTCATTGCTTGCCAATCTGGGAAAGATTCATCATTTTCGTCTACTGATACTGGTGTCCAATCATCTGTCAATTCGTCAGCCACATTTTCTAGTTGACCACTCAGCATGTCTAATTCAGCAAAAACTGCGTGTTTTGCATATTCAACCACTTGCTTATAGATATGGTTGACTTCAGCATCATTTAAAGTCGCAGTTTCATTCGAATCTAGAAATTGATCTAAATTATTTGGATTCATAATTGTATTTCACCATCAGTTAGTTAAGATCTACTAACTAAATCAGCTGCGAATTGTGCTGTAATCTCTAATACAGAATCTTGCTCAACATCGAACTGAATATCATCGATTGAAGTTGGCCACAATCCTTTGATTTTAAATTTGTAACGAACGCTATCTGAATTTACAGAACCTGCGCCTGAATCAAATGTACTAACGCATCCAGCTCTTACGTCATGAATAAACAAATCTGC
>JAKQQL010000187.1:0-46592 GCA_029564175.1 Candidatus Cloacimonadota bacterium | reverse complement strand
TTCATTTTTTAACTACGCTGTGTGTGTTTTGTAATCTCACGCGGAGACGCGGAGTCGCGGAGAGAATAAAGAGGCATCCTAATCATTTGATAAATGTAAAATTCCACTTCTGTGACGGGGTAGTACGTTTAATTGTGAATTATAAATGATGAATGACATCCCCTACTGCAAAAACGAGTTATACCTCACGCGGAGACGCTGAGTCGCGGAGAGAATAAAGAGGCATTCTAATCATTTGATAAATGTAAAATTCCACTTCTGTGACGGGGTAGTACGTTTAATTGTGAATTGTGAATTATAAATGATGAATGACATCCCCTACTGCAAAAACGAGTTATACCTCACGCGGAGACGCGGAGTCGCGGAGAGAATAAAGAGGCATTCTAATCATTTGATAAATGTAAAATTCCACTTCTGTGACGGGGTAGTACGTTTAATTGTGAATTATAAATGATGAATGACATCCCCTACTGCAAAAACGAGTTATACCTCACGTGGAGAAGCGGAGGATGTGGAGAATGTATTTAATTCAGATTCAGGGGCATCAGCCCTGTGTTCTTCGTAGAAAGATAAAAAGAAAACCGTTTTAAGGGGCGTCAGCCCTGTGTTCTTCGTAGAAAGATAAAAAAGAAAACCGTTTTAAGGGGCGTCAGCCCTGTGATCTTCGTAGAAAACAATATGGCATACCGATTCAGGGGCGTCAGCCCTGTGATCTTCGTAGAATTCCGTATTTTCTGTGCTTTCCGTGGTTGTAGATTCTTTGTTTTTTCTTTATCTGTTCAGGTTTATAGACAAGATGTTCTAAATAATAATCATCGTAAACTCAAAATATAGCATTGCAGGGGTCATTAAGTTAACTTCAAATATACTTTTTCTTCTGTGTTTTCTGTATCTTCAGAGGTTCAAGAATAAGACTGACTAAGTCTGCACAAAAATATCTAAATTATAGTTGACTTTGGAGCTAAATTCATTTTTTTAGTTTTTTAAATCAGTATCTTTCATACTGAAAAAACAATCAAACATAATGGAGTTAACATGGATTCTTCCCTAAACAGGGATCATCATATAACATCAATAAACGGGCAGGATGCCCGTTCTACACAATACAAGTCAGACCATTTTGATGTCATCGTGGTAGGCGCCGGTCATGCCGGCATTGAAGCAGCGATGGCAGCAGCAAAAATGGGAGCGAAAACAGCCTTATTTACTATTAAGTTGGAAGCAGTTGGTCGTATGTCATGCAATCCAACGGTTGGTGGACCTGCCAAAGGGCATTTAGCCAGAGAGATAGACGCTTTGGGTGGTCAGATTGGCTATGTGGCTGATTTGACAGGGATTCATTTTCGGATGCTAAACAAGAAAAAAGGACCGGCAGTTTGGGCACCACGGACTCAAAATGACAGACAAATTTATTCGCTTGAAATGAGAGATATTGTTGAAAAACAAGACAATCTGGAATTGATTGAATCTTCTATTGCTGAATTAATCGCAGAACCATGTCATGACAGCAAGAGTTATGAAATCAGGGGTGTACGATCTCAATTAGGCAAAGCCTATTTTGCCCCAAAAGTCATTATGGCAAATGGCACCTTTTTAAAAGGTAAAATCCATGTTGGATCAATCTCATTTCCGGGAGGCCGTTCTGGTGAACCGGCAGATGACCTGATGAGTCTCAGTCTTGCTCAGTTTGGATTTCAGCTGGCACGTTTCAAAACAGGTACGCCACCACGTGTGGATTTAAGAACCGTTAATTTCAATGTGGTTGAAGCTCAACCTGGAGATGATGATCCACAAGGATTTTCTTTCTTCTCAGGTTTAAGCCTTCAAAATAAGATATCCTGTTATCTGACGCATACCACAGCACAAACACATCAGATAATCCGTGACAACCTTCGGCAATCTTCCCTGTATGGTGGTTTCATTGAAGGAATCGGGCCCCGTTATTGTCCCTCTATCGAAGATAAAATCGTCAAGTTCTCAGACAGAGATCAGCATCATGTATTTATTGAGCCCGAAGGACTTCATACAGTGGAAGCTTATGTCAACGGCATTTCAAACAGTCTCCCCCCTCATATACAGGAACAGATTGTTCACAGTATCCCTGGTCTGGAAAATGCTAAAATCATGCGATATGCTTATGCCATCGAGTATGATTATATCATACCAGAAGAATTAAAACCAAGTCTTGAAACTAAAAAAATCAAAGGTCTTTACCTTGCTGGTCAAATCAACGGAACATCTGGTTATGAAGAAGCGGCTGCCCAGGGAATTAGTGCCGGTATCAATGCCGTTCTCGCCCTGCAAAACAAGGAACCTCTGATCTTCGATAGATCGCAATCTTATCTGGGTGTACTGATTGACGATCTGGTTACCAAAGGCACCAATGAGCCTTACCGTTTATTCACTTCCAGAGCAGAGCATCGTCTTTCTCTCAGACAGGATAATGCCGATGAAAGACTTATGCCTTTGGGCTATAAACTGGGTCTGATTTCTGACACTAAATGGCAAATGTTTCAAAAACAACAAGAGATTGTCGAAAGAGAAACAGCGTATCTCAGACTAACCAGTTCAAATAAACATCCGGATTTATCTCAGCCACTCAAATTCTATTCTCTCTTAAAACGACCTGAGCTTGATTTTAAAGACTTAGAAAAATTTGGTTACAAAATTCCGTCTGATGTTACGACAGCCATTCAAGATAAAATTACCATCAATTGCAAATATGAAGGCTATCTGAAACGCCAGCAGGAAGACATAAACAAGTTTGAATATTTAGAAAATTATGGCATCAGCCAAAAAATAGATTATCTTAGTATAGAAGGCGTATCGATCGAAGCAAGAGAAAAGTTGAATAAAATACAACCTGTCTCACTTGGTCAGGCTGTCAGAGTACCTGGTGTCAACTACACCGATGTACAGGCAATTATGATATACCTGAAAAAAAATCATAGTGTGAAAGACCAGTAAAACAAGCAAAAATCTCGTACTGCGAGCGTCCCGCTTGCAAAAAAAAGAGCTACAAGCAAGATGCTTGTAGTACGGAAGCTCGCAAGCTGTAGGGCAAGCAACCTGCTTGCCAGGATAACGCACAAGCTGTAGGGCAAGCAACCTGCTTGCCAGGGAAGTTCGCAAGCTGGTAGCTTACGGTACAAGCTGTAGGGCAAGCAACCTGCTTGCCAGGGAAGTTCGCAAGCTGGTAGCTTACGGTACAAGCTGTAGGGCAAGCAACCTGCTTGCCAGGGAAGTTCGCAAGCTGGTAGCTTGCGCTACAACGAGCTTGCGCTACATCTTGTTTGTCAGGAAAAATCCGCAAGCTGGTAGCTTACGGTACAACAAAATTAAACAGGAGGATATATGGAATTAACACCGAATGCTTTAACGGTTTTAGAGAAAAGATACTTTAAAAAAGATGAAAATGGCATCATGGAAGACTGGCATGCCTTGCTTAACAGAGTGGCTGCCAACATTAGTGGTGAAAATATAATTGATAACTTTGATCCTGAAAAAAAGAAACGTTTTTATAACTTGATGGACTCAGGTGCTTTTTTACCTAATTCACCTACTCTGATGAATGCAGGAAATGACCTTCAGCAATTATCAGCCTGCTTTGTTCTGCCAATTGATGATAGTATGGAAAGTATATTTACGTCCATTAAAAACGCAGCATTGATTCATAAGAGCGGTGGTGGTACTGGTTTTTCATTTAGCAGACTCAGAGAAGCCAATTCCAGAGTTAAAACCACTAATGGCGTTTCAAGTGGACCTCTTTCATTTTTAAAAGTCTTTAATGCATCCACTGATGCAGTAAAACAGGGAGGAACACGTCGTGGAGCCAATATGGCTATCTTGAGCGTTGATCATCCTCAGATCATGGAATTTATTACCTGCAAAGAAGATACGAAAGAATTGACCAATTTCAATATTTCAGTTGCGATCACAGAAGATTTTATGCAGGCAGTCAATCAGGATACCGAATATGAATTGATTTCACCTCATACCAAAAAAGTGGTTAATCGTCTGAAAGCACGTGATGTCTTTTCTTTAATGGTTGAAATGGCTCATAAAAATGGTGAACCAGGCATCGTCTTTATCGACAGAATCAATCACTATAATCCCACCCCGCATATTGGTATGATTGAATCAACCAATCCATGTGGTGAACAGCCTTTGTTACCAAACGAAGCTTGTAACCTCGGGTCTATTAATCTCAATGTCATCATTGAAAATAATCAGATCAACTGGGATAAATTTAAACAAATCATTCAGGACAGCGTTGAGTTTCTCGATGAAGTCATTGATCGTTCACATTTCCCATTACCTGAAATTGATGAGATGGTCAAAGGAAACCGTAAAATCGGACTTGGCATCATGGGTTGGGCTGATATTCTGTTCCGCCTGAATATCCCTTATGACAGCCAGCAAGCAGTTGATCTGGCTGAAGAAATCATGGAATTTATCGATTATCATGGAAAATATAAATCAATGGAAATGGCTAAAGTCAAAGGCTCATTTCCAAACTTCAAAGGCAGTATTTACGAAAAAGGTGAGTTACTTCGTGAAAACGGCAAACTTGACTGGACATCTCTGGCTCAGCAAATCAAACAACATGGTATTCGTAATGCAACTGTCTCTACTATTGCACCAACCGGTACAATTAGTATGATTTTAAACTCATCTGGCGGAATCGAACCTCAGTTCTCTCTGGTTTATATTAAGCAGGTATTAGATGGGGAAAAACTTTATTATATCAATCCATGGTTTGAAGAAGAAATCAGAAGACAAGGTCTCTACTCCAATGAACTCATGGAAAAAGTAGCAGAAAGCGGTTCTTTACATGACCTCAATCTGCCAGAAAATTTAAAACGAGTATATGTGACTTCTCATGATATCAGTCCTGAATGGCATATCAAAATGCAGGCTGCTTTCCAGAAATATACAGATAATGCCGTTTCCAAAACGATTAATTTCCCTCGTACAGCAACTAAAGAAGATATTCGTATTGCCTTTGAGTCTGCCTGGAATCTCGGTTGTAAAGGGGTAACGGTTTATCGTGACGGCTCACGTGAAAACCAGGTACTTCATGTCGGATCCAAAACCAATGAGGAAAAGAAAGATACAATTCATAGAGTCGCCCCCAGAAATAGACCGGAAATCACCATGGGCATCACCCAAAGAATAGAAACCGGCTGTGGTCATCTCTATGTTACCATCAATTCAGATGAAAATGGTCCTTGCGAAATATTTACCCAGATGGGCAAAGTAGGCGGTTGTGCCTCTGCCCAGCTTGAAGCGCTTGCCCGCCTGGCATCTCTTTCTCTTCGTGCAAATGTAAAGCTCGAATCCATTATCCGTCAGTTGAAAAGTATCCGTTGTCTCTCCCCTATGTGGAACAAAGGCAAACTGATAACATCCTGTGCTGATGCCATTGCTTACTCTCTGGAAACTTATCTGCAAATTCAAAAAGAAGGTGCCTTACCTGAAAATATCAAAGCACCAGAAAAAGTTGCTACGATCATCTCTGCCGGCAAAATGAGTGCTACTTGCCCGGATTGTGGATCAGCGATTGAATTCGCAGAAGGTTGTATGAAATGTAATGCTTGTGGCTGGTCAAAATGCTAAATGATTATAGCGGGCTTTTGTGCCCGCTTTTTTTATAGAGGATTTGTCTGTGAATAAACCCGATTACAACAAACATCTGGATTGTATGACAACTGCAACAATAGCAATTTGTGATATTTCCGCAAAGCGAATGTTTCGTGTTTTTAGTGTATTTTGTGGTTTAGAAAATAATATAACAGACTTCAGGAAAGGTCAAAATGAAAGTTACTGATTTGATTAAATCTCAGAAGGAACCTTTTTATTCTTTAGAGATAACACCACCTTTAAAGATAAAATCCATCGAACAGATTTTTCATGTGATTGACAGAATCAAGCGTTACAATCCCCGTTTCATCAACATCACCTATCATCAGCAGGCTGTCTCTATGGAAGAAATTGATGGCATTCCCACCAAAGTCATCTATCAAAAACATGCCAGTACAGTAGGTGTATGCTCTGCAATTAAATACAAATACAATATAGAAGTCGTGCCTCATCTGATATGTGGCGGATTTAACCGGATGGATACGGAAGATGCGCTTTTTGATCTGATGTTTCTGGGAATTGAAAATGTGCTGGCTTTACGTGGAGATCCACGAAAAGGACAGGAACATTTTTCACCGGAACAATTCGGTCATTCCAATGCAGGTGAACTCGTCAGACAGATCAAAGCCATGAAAGAAAGCCATTACCTGCATGCCCTTTGCCCGGATGAACCAATTGATTTTTGCACCGGTGTAGCAGGTTATCCGGAAAAGCACCATACAGCAATCTCTCTTGAAGAGGATGTGGCATGGTTAAAAGAAAAGGTTGATGCCGGAGCAGATTATATCGTTACCCAAATGTTTTTCGATTTCGATCGCTTTGTTAAATGGGAAAAAATGTGCAGAGAAGCAGGTATTACTATCCCTATTATTCCAGGCTTAAAACCAATCACCAAAAAGAAACAGGTCAGACGCTTTGCCCAAAACTTTCATTTAAACATGCCCGATGATTTGATTATCGCTATGGATAAAGCAGAAAACAGCCTGGAAGCTCACGATGCTGGAATCAATTTTATGGCAAATCTCTGCAAAAAGTTACTGGATTACGGTTCACCTGGAATACATTTCTTTACCATGGGAAATGGAGAAGATGTCGCCGATGTGATGGAAAAATTAGAAAAAATAAGATAAATAAGGGAGGGTTCATCTATGCATGAACTGGCTTTGATTCTCGATTTTGGCTCTCAATACACACAATTGATTGCCAAAGAGATAAGAAAATTACAGATTTACTGTGAAATTGTACCTTGTACGATTTCCTACGATGAAATCCTGGCAAAACAGCCAAAAGCGATTATTCTCTCCGGTAGTCCTTTCAGTGTTTACCGTGAAGATGCCCCAAAGATTGATATCAGACTGTTGGATGGTTCCTTGCCAGTACTGGGTATATGTTATGGGATGCAGTTAATGGTTACTTTGCTAGGTGGTAAAGTAGAAAAATTTGATAAAAAAGAATACGGCTATGCCAAAATCAAATTAGATAATCACGACCATATATTCACAGGATTAGACGCTGAAGAGCAGGTCTGGATGAGTCATGGAGATGCGGTAGCAAGTATTCCGGAAGGCTTTCATCAGATTGCTCACTCTGAAAATTCACCTTATGCTGCAATCGCTCACGAGTCTAAACATCTCTTTGCCTTGCAGTTCCATCCGGAAGTCGTTCATTCTCTTAACGGCAATAAGATGATTGAAAACTTCCTGATTCAGATTGCCGGATTCAACAGAGACTGGACACCTGTTTCTTTTATTGATTATTCTATTGAACATATCAGACAACAAGTCGGAAATGATCAGGTCATTCTTGGCTTAAGTGGCGGAGTAGATTCTTCTGTTGCAGTAGCCCTCATCTATAAGGCAATTGGAGATCAGTTAATCCCAATCTTTGTCAATACCGGGTTACTCAGAAAAAATGAAGTAGATGAGGTGGAGACTTTCTTTAATAATGAATTTGGGATGAAGTTGATTACCATTCATGCAGAAAACGAGTTTTTAGGCAAACTAAATGGAGTAAGTGACCCAGAACTCAAGCGCAAGATTATCGGGGCTACATTTGTTGAAATATTTGAAGCAGAGGCTAAAAAATATGCAAACGCCAGATGGCTGGCTCAGGGAACGCTTTATCCGGATGTCATTGAGTCTGTTTCTTTCAAAGGACCTTCTGCAACCATTAAATCACATCACAATGTAGGTGGTCTGCCTGAAAAAATGAATCTGAAACTGCTCGAACCACTCAGAGAACTCTTTAAAGATGAAGTCAGAACAGTTGGTGAAAAGCTGGGTTTACCACATTTGATGGTTCAAAGACATCCATTCCCGGGTCCTGGTCTGGCAATCAGAATCATCGGTGAAGTCACGACTGAAAAAGTAAATCTCTTACAGGATATTGATGCGATATTTATTGAAGAGCTTAAAACATCAGGCCTTTACGAGCAGGTTTGGCAGGCATTCTCTGTTCTTTTGCCAATCCATACAGTCGGTGTCATGGGTGATGAAAGAACCTATGACCAGGTCTGTGCGCTCAGAGCAGTTACATCAGTCGATGGTATGACTGCTGACTGGGCTGAACTGCCATACGACTTCCTCAAAAAAGTATCTTCACGTATTATCAATGAAGTCAAAGGGATTAACAGAGTCTGCTATGATATCAGCTCCAAGCCACCTGCGACCATTGAGTGGGAATAATAAATTTATATCATACAAACTGCTTCTAAAATTCTATGTGAAACAGAGTTAAGAGCTGATTTTATCAGATTCTTAACTCTGTTTTAGTTTCAGATTTTCTCCTTTGCACCCAACATCAGATTTTCTATCTCAATACATTTCTCACCGATCTCTTCTTTGGAAGTCACATAGACTGGATCCAGATAATGAATTTCCGTCAGAGAAAACGGTTTAGGCAGAATAAAATGATCCCATGAGTTAAACTGCCATTTTCTATCTGTTTTGACTACAACCGGTATTATGGGAAGCTTTGCCATATAGGCTAAAAATACTGCCCCTTCTTTAATTTTGTGAGCCGGACCTTTCGGTCCGTCAGGTGTAATGGCAATAGAACTACTTTTTATCATTTGAAGCATTTCTTTTAAAGCAGAGACACCTTTTTTAGAAGAAGAGCCTCTGATAGCCCTGTATCCTAACAATTCAGCCGGAGCAGCAATTAACTCTCCATCAAAAGAGGCAGAAACAACAATTCCAATATTTTCATAAATTCTGCTCAACAGGACAGATAAAATATTTTGATGCCAAAGCACATAAACAACTCTCTGACCTTTATGAGTATCACCTATCACCCGATATCTTAAGCTCATCTTCATACAGACCAGGAAGATCCAGGCTATATATTTTTCTACAAACAGCAGGATTTTTCCCTGAATAGAGCTCTTTTTCATTATGTCCTTCTCAGCAAATCAAGAATTAATCGGGCAGTTTGCTTACTAGCCGATTTTTTACCTAAAACCTGCTGAATCTCAGACAGGTTTTCCTTTGTCATTTGATAAAGGGTTTCATTATCTAATGTACTTTCAATTTTCTGTTTAAGTTTTTGAGGATTAACATCATTTTGAATAAATTCAGGGACAAGTATCCTGTTCATCAAGATATTTGGCAAGCCGATATATTTAATCTTAACAATCTTTTTTCCGATCCAGTATGATATTGGATTTGCTTTATAACATATCAGATAAGGAGTCCCGATATAAGCGGCTTCCAGTGTACTGGTTCCCGACTTGATGACAGAGAAATCACTGTGTTTCATCATTTCATAATTATTGGATGACACAATTTTTATCTGGTTCAGATCATCACAATTTCTATTCAACAAATCCATGAAATCTCTTTCACGAATAGTGGATGCTCTTGAAATCATAAATTCATAATGATTTTTATTCATCAGACTAATCGTTTTTAAATAAATTGGCAATAACTTTTCGACTTCATCTTTACGGCTACCAGGAAAGAATGAAATCCATTTCTTATCAGGATTTAAGTTCATCATCTTTCCAAACTGTTGTTTATCACATTTGATACTGATCTCTTCAATAATTGGATGACCTACATATTCAGCATCCACTTGATGAATATGCAGTAAATCTGGTTCAAAAGGCAATATACATGCCACTTTCTGCGTATATTCAGCCAGTTGTTTGACCCGATGATGTTTCCATGCCCAAAACTGAGGTGAAATATAGTAAAAGACTGGAATATCCATTTCACTTGCAATTTTAGCCATTCTCAAATTTAGTCCGGGATAGTCAACCAATATGAGTAAGTCAGGTTTATTTTTTATAAAATGATTTTTAATCTCTTTTTCTACTTTAGCAAAAAATTTCAGGTGTTTAATCACTTCAAAGAAACCCATTACATTAAACCGGTTAAAAGGAAATAAAGCCTTTAAGCCATTGCTTTGCATATGGTATCCACCTATGCCACAATGATTAAAATCATAACCTGATTGATTTAACTGTTTCATTACATAAGAAGCGTGTAAATCGCCTGAATTTTCACCAGCAATCCAAAACACTGAAGGCATCTTTTCTCCTGAATCAAACTTCATTATTAATAATCATCATACTTAAACGATCGATCATTTCCTTAATTTGCAGAGCTGTTTTTTCATAATAGCTCAAATCCATACCGTAAGGATCTTCAATATCCTCGTTAAAACCCGTAAACTCACCCAAACTGAAGATTTTAGATTTTCCATCTGGAAACTCATTTAGTATTCTGTGTTTTATCTCTTCCGTCATTGTTAAAATATAATCATTATCTGCTAAAATTTGTTGTGTAATTCTTCTTGATCTGTGTATATCTGAGTTGATACCCCACTCTTGCAGAATAATCTTTGAATTTCTGGATATTTTGATCCCATCCTCTAACAATCCACAGGAAGTAAAAGACACCTGGTTCGAACCATAATCTCTCAAACTTTTTGCATAATACTCTGCAATTGGACTCCTGCATATATTACCAACACAGGCGAAGCTTATGTTAATACTGTTCGAGATATTGTTTAATTGATCTTCTGACATACTACCTTCTCTCAATATATTCAAATGATTAGATAATGACATACTTTTGATATCTATCAAAGTGGAAGGTGTCCCCAAAGCTGATTTAAAACCTGTTGGGAGTAAAGCAAAATCAAACCAGTCAGCGTATGTTTCTTCAACTTCCTTCAAGGTGAGACATGGGCTTTTACCATTCTTATTGACACTTGTACTGACTAATGGTCCATGGTGATATATGAATTCCCTTAGCAAATGATTATCTGGCACTCTGACAGCCACTTTATTATTAACGCTAATTCTCTGGTAAGCAGGATTATGATTTTCTAATATGATCGTTATATTTCCTGGCCAGATTCTATTTAAAAATCTATTTAATCTTTTATTGTCTATAGTGAGCTGCAATTCTTTACAAACCATCTCTAGACTATCACATAACATGATTAATCCTTTAGAATCAGGTCGTTCCTTCAGTTGATATATTCTCTTTATTCCTATATCACTTTTTGCAAGACAGGATATGCCAAGCATGTATCCTGTAAAATGCAAAAATACTTCATCTGTAAGTTCGGTTTTTTTATCTGAGTAATGTATTATTTTCAATTCAAATATCCTAATGGGTTGACGGGTTTTCCATTTTTTCTCAGTTCAAAATGGACTGATGCCTCACCTGTAGAACTACTGTTTCCAGAATAGGCAATCGCCTGACCTTTTTTAACGTGAGCACCTCTTGATACGTTTAACTGACTATTATTGCCATAAACACTATGATAACCATTCTTATGATCGATGATGATCATTTGTCCTGACCCTGAAAAAGTATCAGCATACACGACTTCACCATCGGCTGAAGCTTTTACAGAAGAGCCAAAATTAACGGCAATATCCACGCCATTATTCATAGTCGAAATATTGTACTTCTCGTGAGTTTGAACCCCATATTGACGTATAATTTTACCTTTTACAGGCCAGCTCAACTGACCACCAGGAAATTTGTAGGAATAATGTTTTTGTTCGGTTGGTTTAGGCGTAAGTTTTTTTATTAATGCCTGCAATGCCTGAGCATTTTTTTGTAATTTTTGCGCTTTTTGAAGATATGACTTTCGCTCTTGTTCATATTTCTGAATATCTTTTTCCAGTTTAGAAGTCTGAAACAGATAATTTTTAGCTTTTTTATTTTCGACAAGTCCTTGAAAATGAATGTTTTTTACCGCCAGCTCAGTTTTATTGGTTTCATTTTCAAGTGTTTTTTTTTGTAAAGATAGAGAATTGTACTTATTTGAGCTGTTATTAACAAGAACTGCCAAAGGATACTTATACATTTCGAAGCATTGCAGATATTTATCTCTGTTTTCGTCTAGCAGTAGCAGTTTTAGTGAATTATTTCCCGCTGAAGCCGTTTGAGTTAATTCTTCTCTGGTAGAATTCAGTAAATTTTTTTTTAAGTTCAGATTCTTCTTTAAATGAGATTCAGTATTTTTCAGTTGACTGACTTTTTTCTGAGTTTTTTTAAGTTCAGATTCAACCTTTTTTTTACTGGCGATTGCCTGTTTTTTCTTTTTTTCAGATTCACTGGCTTTTTTTTTACTGGCTGTAATTTCTTTTTTGACCTTATCCAGTTCTTTTTTTTTTTCGCTGGCTGTTTGTGAAAAGATAGTATTTACAAAGGTAAATACTATCATCATCACAATCAGAAATCTTTTTAACGGCATATTTTAGTTATTCACTAATACGTAATCCTGATAAATTTCTTCAAATAAAGCTTTATGTTGATCTTCTTCTGAAGAAAGAAGTAAAAATAAATTACGTATATCAGTATCTGTTGTATAGTTTGCCAGATCTAGATAGAGTTTTTTAGCCTGATCTTCACGTTTCATAGCTATTCTTAACAGGCTAATATAATCCATATTTTCATAACTAAGCTGTTTTTCATAGTAGTCACTTAAATTCATGGATCTCATCTCTATCTTTTCAACACTCACCGGACCACTTGTTCTGAGCATATTCAAACGATTGATATGACCTTTTTCCATGTTGATAATATCATCAAGCACTTTTATCACATTTGGAAGTTTTTCATTCATTTTTAGTTCGGTGTAGAAATCGATTGCTTCATTTTCTTTTTCGATTGCATATTCAATAATCTCAAGAAAATTTTTATTTTCCATTTTCAACCTCAAAGTTATTTAAGTGTTCAACAATCCATTTTTCTGCGGCAAATGCAGCAATAGCGCCATCTGCAGTCGCAGTAACGACCTGTCTTAACAATTTTTTTCTGATATCACCAGCGGCATATACACCAGGAATATTTGTTTCCATATCATCATTTGTGATGATAAAGCCTTGTGTATCCAAAGTAATTCTGGATTCAAACAAATCATTATTAGGAATGATGCCAACATATATGAACAGACCATGCACAGGGAGTTGAGTTACTTCATTGTTTTTCTTATTAAACAATGTAAGTGATTCAACTTGTTTATCTCCATTGACTTCCTGTACAACAGTATCCCATATAAATTCAATTTTTGGATTTTTGAAAGCTCTTTCTTGAATGGCATGAACAGCTCTCAGGCTATCACGTCTGTGAATAATATAGACTTTCTCAGCAAAACGAGTTAAAAATAAGGCTTCTTCAACAGCTGAGTCTCCTCCCCCATTCACTGCAACAATTTTATTACGATATAAAGCACCATCACAGGTAGCACAGTAAGAAACACCCCGTCCAGTGAATTTTTCTTCTCCTGGTACATTTAACTTTCTGGGGTGAGCGCCTGTAGCTATGATTATTGACTTGACACGGTATTGATTCTCGTCCGTTTCAATGACCTTACATAATCCCTCAAATGCAATGCCTTTAACAGATTCTTCTCTGATAACAGCATTGAATTTCAAAGTCTGCAATCGCATTTTTTCCATGATCTCAAATCCGGAAAGTGTTTCTTCAAATCCAGGATAATTTTCAACATCAGCAGTTACAACAATCTGACCACCAATAAGTCCTTTTTCAAATACAATGGTTTTTAAACCACCTCTGGCGGCATAAATTGCTGCACTTAAACCAGCAGGACCAGCACCAATAATTGCTACATCATATTTTTCCACGACATCCCCTTGTTTTACATAAAATGTGATTAAAGAAAAAGGTGAGCTTTTTCAAGCTCACCTCTAAGTTATATTAGAACGCTAACTTAACTGAAACGCGGTGAGCAGAATTTAAGAAATCTTCTGCTAAACGTCCCATATCGGTATAAGCGTAATCTACATCAAATGAGCCGATTCTGGTAGGTACTTTGACGCCGAACCCAAAAGAATAATTTGCCGCATCATAACCGATTTGTTTACCAGCTCTGAGGAACATATTATTATAATTGTATTCAGTACCAAGATTCCATGTTTCTTTTCTGTCCACACAGTTATCGATCTGTGCAGAAGCAATCCAGTAACGGTTTTCTTGTCTCATCAGGTCCATTGCAACACCTAAAGAGAAATTCATAGGAATTTTAAATTCAGTTTCAGGTCTGTCTTCATCTGTTAATCCATCTCCATCATTATCAAACAAATCAAATGGATCTTCATCAACCAGACCATCTTCGTCGTAGTCAATTTCGTATTTGATGTCAGGTCCGAAATTTCTTAAAGCCATCCCTACAGTCAGGTTTTTATATCCTGTATTATAAAGAGTTCCAAGATCAACAGAGAAGTTATTGATATTTTCTTCCCAGATATCTTCTCTCAGATATTTTGCGGTAATACCAAAAGAGAATTTATCGGTAAAAGCCTGAGCGTATGTTAAACCAAGAGCGACGTTGCTGGCAGTGAATTTTTCACCGGTTGGCCCAAAAGCGTTCTCTTCGGTAACATCCATATCATCCATATGAAGAATGGAAGCCTGAAAACCCAAAATACCAAAATCTGTTTCCTGTGAGTATCCGACGAATTCATGACTGATACTTGCTGGCCATTTGGTATGTGAGAACATAACCTGTTTTCCGAAATTTCTGGAAATACCCGCTGGATTCCAGTATAGTGAAGATACATCGTTTGTTACGGCTGTATATGCTTCACCCATACCAATTGCACGGGCATCCACACCTAATTTCAGGAATTGTAAGGAGGCAGTACCTGTTTTTCCGAATATGGAAGCTGATAATGCAATCGGAATCAGTGACAGGATGATGAAAGGTATTATTATCTTTTTCATTTTTCCTCCTTATCTGATAATAGCGAATTTGCCGACTTTGACATCACCTGAAGCTTTATCTTTTACAGAGAAAAGATAAACGCCACTGGCAAGTATCTGGTTATTCTTGGTTAATAAATTCCATGAGTGGATACCACTTGCTGCAAGACCGGAATTTGTTGCCTTAGAAATTGAGATAATATCTTCTGCATGTTCGCCGTTGTGTTCAAATTCACCAACAAGGTCACCTGCTAAAGTATAGATCTGAACGTTACATCTTTCAGGAAGATTGACAAACCAGATTCTTCTGCTCTTGTCACCTTTAGTATCTTTATCACGTCTTCCGTCAAAATCGCTTGCGCCACGATATGGGTTTGGAACGACATAGATATTGTCCATATTTGATTTAGATCCTGGACCTGGGAAATATACTTTCATATTTGCATCACGGCCTGATTCAAGCGCCTGAAGCTGTTTTGAAGGCATACCACGATCCCATGCTGTTACTGCACTGTAATGTTCAACACCGCGACGAACATTGATGATCTTCGCATTGTAGTATTTTCTGGTTAATCTGCTGTTTCTGTGATCGGTATCTTCAACTGAGCCAGTTAAAGAACTTTGACCTAAGTGACCACGTAATGGAATAAGAGAATCATCGAATAAAGCCAGGAACATTTCATCTGTAACATCGGCATGTTTAAAGTATAATGCTTCCTTTTTAATTCTATCATCTGACAGAGGAGGAACAACTGTGTTATAATCACTAATTTCTGTCATTACCTGAGCAGCTGTTTTAGTATTGTATAAAGGTTTTCCGTAAACCATATCTCCGATTTGAATATCTCTTGGGAAATAATTTTCATCAAGAATTTTGTAACCCTCATAATATGAGAAATTATAAATATTCACTTCTACATCATTAGGTAATCCGATATTACGACCCTGATCTCCACCAAAATCTATAAATTCAGTTTGACCTAAATTCACAACATAATCCTGATGATCCTTATCAGTTTCAACTTTATCCCAACGATTCACAAGCATCCATCTGTCAGCACGACCGTTACCAGATCTTTGCCATAAGCTGTAGCCCTGGAAATCGTGTCTTAATCTCCATGCAGTAAACGGATTAACCTTAGCGAGTGCATTAGGTAAGTTTCTAAATTGAGGAGGAATTGTATTCATATCAACAGAGGTGGAGTCACTGTCAAGACCTGAAATATTATTCCAGCCTAACTGTTCTTTACCTACAGTGATATAGTCAACTGTAAATTCACTTCGGTTATCCCAGTAAACATCAATATCCACACCACCATTAGCATTATCTACCATTTTAGAATATGATTTAGGAATTTCTGGAGGCTCTGGTGGATTGTAATGAGAAACAGTATCAGGCTGAATAACGGTTGTCAGTGTCTGAGCATCGCCATACACTTCTTTTGCCCAACGAGCTGTTTCTTTTAATTCTTCTATTGTATCGCCAGGGAAAATAGCAATCACAATTTTCATTGTTTTCTTTGGCGCTAAGTTCCAGCTTGCAGAATCTGCAGGAGTCGCAATACCAGTTTGATTTCCGTAGAAAGCAAATAAATAACGGGTATCTTTTGGTTCATCCTGAATATAAGTAGTACTTTCACCTTCTGCCTGAGGTGGATATCTTAAAGCAGTAAATTTTGAAGTATTAGGGTTTCTTCCGGTTAAAAGCCAATATTTTTCATTGGCAGTTTTTCCGGTTAAGTTCCAGTATTGTAATGGTTTTCCATCTTCAGGACCATCACCCACTTCCCAGAACCAGCAAGCGAATTCTAATTTTTCAGGGTCTGGTGTACAAACACGTGAACCAACGTATCCTGGACTTTGACCAGCATCGAAATCAGCATCGAACGTAAAGGCAAATTCAGCACCTTTACCACTGACATAACCTGATTTGTCATCTTTCGCTTTGTCACTACCCCAAGCCTGAGGTCCTACGTCAGAGTCCATATAAATACCCATTGCACAGTCATATAATGTATCTCTTGGGTTCATATTGGTCACATTGAATTCAACATAAGCAAGATTTTTAATAAATTCATAAGACCATTGGTAGCTCATCTGTCTCACACGTACATTTAATGCAACGTGTTCATTTGAAGAAGCACTACCACCAAAATCTCTCTGACCACTGAAACCGAATGGACTGTAGTCATAATAATAAGAAATATAATCCTGTTCAGAAACAGGAGCACCGTCTTCGTCACGAAGTCCGTCATTATCATCATCTTTTGCCAATGCAAAATTATAATGACCATCTCCAACAACACTCAAATCTGTAAAACCAAGAGGAAACCAGATGGCAAGATTTTCTGTGATCACATTTGGAGAACCGGTAATATCGTGTAAATAACCTGTACTGACATCACTACCAAATGAAGCAAATGGAGCAGGTAATTCTGTAGATTTTCTGAATGGGAAAGCAAAACCAACAGGATCTTCATCAATCCAGCCATCACCGTCATCATCAATACCACGGCGTTGGGTACGGATAGATGCTGTTGCGACCTGATCTTCTGGGTTATATATTGTGTATCCAGGTTGAGCAAATTCAATTGGATTGTATGCTGGAAGGAATTCATATAAATCGGCATCACCATCAAAACCAACAGTGACTAAAGTATCAACTACAGGAATCATCGAACTAACCCATGCGGAGTCACCCTCTAATATCAAACTATTGTTTGAAGAGGTTAACAATGCAACGCCATCCCAATCTTTCCAGTAATATCTTTTACCTTCAGCGTTTTTTCTAAATTTTTTGGCACCAAACCAAAGAGCACCCTGATAGAGATAGTCAACACCACTACCACCAGGATATTCCAGTGAAGGCCATGGTGGTGTAATATCATCACCAGAGCCGAAGAAACCGTAGTTACTCACACGCAACCAAATGTTTCCTACATTGTGGAACTTCGTTAAGTCAAGCTTTTTCGAAGGACCAGTAGGAACCGCTTTCGCTGCATGAAGTAAACCAGTTGACAACAACATCACAAGTGTGATGACTAAAATTGTTGTTCTGGACAATTTCATATTCTATTCCTCCACTTTTTTATTTACTTAAACTAAATACGATAGGAAGAGTAACCCAAACAGCCACAGGTTTTCCTGCGTTTTTTGCAGGCTGGAATTTACTTTTCTTGATTGAGGCGATAGCAGCTTCATCTAAGCCACCAGGTCCTGGAAGCAATGACTTTTTAACTTCAACAGCACCAACGGTACCATTAGCTAAAATTTCTACATCAAGTATAACGGTACCCTGAATCTTACTTTTTTTAGCAAATGCAGGATATTCCGCCTGTACCTGTACTGTAAATACGGGTGGTTCTTCATAAATCACAAATTTAGAAGTCTTTCCCTCTTCCTGGGTAGGAGGTGCAATTGCAACTTCAGGTTGAAGAATGGACTTTTCAATAGTAGTAATTTCTTCTATATTTTCGTCATCCGCTTCAGCACCTTCAACAATTTCAATATTTACGATTGGTTTTGCGACTTCCTGGGGTTGCTCAATTTTTTCCTGTATCTCGTCCAGGACTTCAACTGTCTCTAATACCCTTTCCTTTGCTTTAATCACTTTAGTTTCAAAATTAGGAAATACGATAAAGGTAAAAAGCATGAGTAAAATAGTTAATGAAAGACATTTATCGTAATAACTACTGGCAATATCTTTCCAGTCAATAAATTGCATATCCATAATCTACCTACAACTTTCTCTTAGCTTCAAAAGATACACGAAGTGCGTTAGCTTTTCTAAGTTGATTCATAATATCAGCCATCACACCATAACTGGTTTCTCTATCAGTTCTGAAGCAGGTTATCATGTTAAAATCTTGCTGTAATTTTTTTATCATTACCATTTCAACCTGAGGAATTTGTATGGAATAATCATCAACAGTTATGTTACCTACTTTATCTACGTATAATGTCACTGCATGAGAACGGGGAATCTTATCAATACTCTCAGCTTTA
The DNA here is from genome assembly GCA_029564175.1 of Candidatus Cloacimonadota bacterium. GTDB lineage: Bacteria > Cloacimonadota > Cloacimonadia > Cloacimonadales > WRIO01 > JAGOCT01. The sequence goes on along the minus strand of JAKQQL010000187.1, from coordinate 27,756 downwards.
GGCATTGCGACTTTGATGACTTTCCCTTTTACAAACACAGTGGACACGATAAAGAATATTAAGAGTAAGAAGGCAATATCTGACATGGATGCTGTTGGAATTTCAGCTTGAGGTCTTGGAGATTTTTTTATCTTTGCCATTTTGACTCCTAATTTGTTGACAGATTAATTTTTTCTGCACCGGCTAGCCTTAACTGGTCAAGTACATTAATCATATTATTATAGTTACTTTGTCTGTCGGTTTTCAACATGATCACCATATCAGGGTTTTTCTTGACCATGGCACTAATTTTCTCTTGTAATTGTTCTAATGGAACAATGCTTTCATTTACCTGTACCAATCCATCTTTGTTGATTAATATCTTGGTAAGGTTATCATCTTTCAGTTTTACTTTAACTGTCTCCTCTGTTGTTGGAGCAGGTAAAACCAAACCAAGACCATACTTCATATCAAATTTGGTGGTTGATAAGAAGAAGATTAATAAGAGAAATGCCACATCAGACATGGAGGCTGTAGGAATTCCGCCCATTGCTCTTTTTTTTCTGGGACGTAACATTAGTCCCCCTTATTTCTTCTCAACATAAGTTTCTACAATTTTATCAGCTGCTCTCTGCATATCAATTACTAAGCCGTCAACCATGGTTAATAATACATTATTGACAAACTGAACTGGGATAGCAATCGCAAGACCTGCAAGGGTAGTAATCAACGCCACTTTAATACCATCAGCAACGATAGTAGGATCAACTTCACCCGCTTTAGCAATAGAATCGAATGCCTGAATCATACCAAGAATCGTTCCAAAGAAACCAAACATAGGTGCTAAGTTAATTGTAGTGTTAATATGTATAAAACCTCTTTCAAGGAAAGCCATTTCAACTGTTGATGAATTTTCGATTGCAGTTTCAAGAGCATCTTTTCCCATATCCGCTTTAAGTAAACCAGCATGAGCAACGGTTGCAACAGGACCTCTTGTCTTTTTTGCATATTCTGCAGCTTCTTTATATTTTTTCTGTTCAATCAAAGGAATAATCTGTGATAAGAAATGATTTAAATTAATTTTTGCATAAGATAACTGAACGATTTTCCAAATACAGATTGCAAAACCCCAGATAGTTAATATTAACATAGGCCACATAACCCATCCACCATTAATCATCAGGTCAACCAGGTAACTACCAGCTACTTTACGTGCATAATATTCAAAATTTGAGCTTTTTGCAGCAGCTTCGTCTGCAGCAGGAGCTGTTTCAGTTTGTGCAACTTGTGCAGTGTCAGCAGCTGGAGCTGCGTCCTGAGCAAATAATGCAGTTGAGAGTAAAATATTCATTGCGAATAATACGATCATTGTAAGAATCAGATTTTTTTTCATTTTATTAATTCCTCCTGTAAATTAGAAATTGAATGAAATACCAAAAATGTAGTTTCTATTATTATTGGTATTTGATGGATCTTTTGTAATCAGATCATGAATATACTGGGTTTCTTCAAAAGTATAACCCTGTGTTGCATCTGTAAGGTCAGCACCATCATAGTAAGGAGAACCTGTACGTGGATAAACGTTATTTACGTTATTTTTCTTGAACAGGTTTTCAACAGTAAAGTTCATTCTGAAGAATGCTTTTTCAGAGACAAAGATTCTCTTTGATAATTTTAAATCTGCATTGCTGGTATAGTCCATACGTTTTGAGTTAGTCTCAAGAGATGTACCTGATACAGGGTCAGCAGGGGTATAAGGATTACCAGAAGCAATATTGTAGTTGATGCTTGCAGAGAAATCATCTAATGGTAAAATGTATGAAGTGTAAGGTACGAAGAATTCTTCACCTTTATCTATTTTGAATGTCACACTGAAGTTGAAGTTGTGTCTGACATCCCAATCAAGAGGGAATTCACGAAGATTAGTGTTTTCATCCTGAACAACTGTACTGGAATTATTACCCTGAGCCCATGCTAATGAGTATGAAGCGTCAGCAGAAATAAAGTTGTACATTCTTCTGCTTAAACTTAAGTCAATACCACGTGCTGAGCCGTAATCTTCAGAAATATAGTTATACCAGAATACACTCGCTTCAGAAGCGGATAATTGTTTTTTTGTACTTACATAGTTGTAGAAGTTCTTGTAATAAGCAGTAATAGTACCAACATAATCTTCACTGATCTGATGCTGTAAACCTACTTCATAAGTAATTGTAATCTGTGGTTCAAGAGCTGGGTTACCAACAGTAACTGCGCTACCGCTACTGTAAGCATCGGATGTATCTTTAGAGGTAAAGATATATCTCATTGGAGGTAACTGATTCTGATAGTTGTATGCAAAGTGAACAACATCGCGATCAGAAATTGGATGAGAAATACCTAAACGTGGAGAGACCATCATTTGTAAGCGATCGTCAGAATCGAATTTTCTCTTACGATAAGTGTTGTCATCTTTAAGAATGGAATATTCTGATCCTAAATACCATAAGTCTAAACGGACACCGGCATTAACAATCATACCTTCCCATTCCATTTTATCCTGAAGATAGTATGCAAACTGATAAGGTTCAGCTTTATAACCATCTCTGGAACCTGATGATGCTTTTGCAGCATCAGTATAGCTTTCAGCAGTATAATAAACGATTGTATTTCCGTCTTCATCAACAACAGTTGATGCAGTATCACCATAAACTGAGAGGTAATTTCTGAAACGGTTCATATCAGTTGTTAAGAAACCAAGCAACTGATTTTTTTCTATTTTATGTTTAATCAATTCAAAACCGGTTTTGAAACCAATGATTTCATTCATTTGGTATTCGTAATCAGCACGAAGGTTTAATGTAGCAGTTTTGTCATCAATAAAGTTATCCCAGATTGAACCAGGTGCTCTGAAACCAGTAATAGCAACCGGATCATCCAGACCATCAATAGAATAAGCCCAGGAACTGGATTCATTAAATCCGTAATCAAAGATACCGTCGCCATTATTATCAACACTACTGTATCCTAAGAGACCGAGTGATGGATTATAATTTGAGTTATCCTGCCAGATATAATTTTCTTTGTCGATTCCTCTTGGGTTTTGATAAGTGGTTTTTTCAAACTGGCTTAATTTTACTTTTAAGTTGCTTTTTGTACCAATCGTTAAGTCATAAGTTAACATAATCTGTCTTTGATTGGTTTCGCTTTCAAAATAATGTTGTAAAGCATATTTCCAGGAATGTGAAAATGGTGTATAGTATGAACGGTCGCCACGAATAGCAAGAGATACGTTTTGAGTAGGAGAGATGACATATTTTGTTTTTAAGTTCACATTATAATCATTATAATTTCTGTTGCTGATCTGAAATCCTAAAAGTTCATCTCTTTCAGAGTATGGATCATAAGTATCATAAGCAACTGAAGTAATGTAACGTAAATCCTGGTTTGGGTTATTTTTAAAGAACTCACGAAAACGACCATCTGTCCATGCACCTGCTCCATTAAGGAAAAATGTCAATTTATCCTTTAATGAATCAAAACCGAATGGAATCATAGGTCCGCCAATAGCAAATTTTACTTCATCCATATTGGAAGCATCCTGGAACAAATGATCAGTTGTTCCTTCGATTTTTCCTTCATATTGGCTGGAACCGTCTTTACTGACAATGTTCACCATACCGGACTGAGCATTACCATATTCTGCGGTTAAACCACCGGTAATCACTTTCATGTCCGCTACTGCGTCCATGTCAACAGATAAAGCACTACCACCATCGACAGGGTCAGATACTGACATACCGTCAACAGTAAAGTTTACTTCATTTGCACGGCCACCACGTACGAATAATTGTCCGTCTTTCTGAGTAACACCAGCCTGCATCGCTATTACACCAGAAATATCGCTCACCGCTATATCACTGATCTGATCAGCAGAAATATTCTTACTGGTACCAGCACGACCTCTTTCAACCATTTCTTCTTTTGCGACGACAATCACTTCTTTCATCTGAAGTGTTTTCTTAGAAAGAGAAATGTTGACTGTACGGGTTTCATCGACATTAATTCTTACTCCGGTCATCTCATAAGGTGCGTAACCCATTAACTGGCACACAACAGTATAAGTTCCCGGCGGAATATTAATAATCATGAATTTACCTTGTTCATCTGTCATTGCACCAATGGTAGTGCCTTTTAAAATGACATTGGCGTATGGGACATTATTGCCTTTGTCATCTTTTACACGGCCAGCAAGCTTACCAGTAGTAGCAGAGAATAGTGAAACGCTTACTAACAAAATGATTGTGATGAGTATAAGCAGTTTCTTTTGCATTAATCATCCTCCCTTTATGGATTTTTTCTTTAACACTTTCTCATTCTCTCTGAGAACTCCACAACGATACTATATACTTATTATATAGTTCAATATCCAAAAAATATAGCAATACTGTGTATTGTCAATTTTTTTAATCATTTTTTTTAAAATAAATACATTGATTCTTATATCTCTTTTATTTTCAAATGATTATTATCATTACAAATTCCTTTTTAACTGCTTTTAATTTTTGAACATTTTTGCATCAAGTGTAATGAATCATCACTTTTGATGACTTTTCAACGGCTGTCATGATACCAATTTTAAAGCCTTCTGTCTCCTTGCACAGCTGATCAGCATAAGAAGGATCTACAATTACGACGAATCCAATACCCATATTGAAGGCTTTAAACATTTCTTCATTACTGATTTTTGCGGATTCCTGCATTAACCTAAAAATATCAGGCACTTTCCAGCTCTGCGTATCAATCGTAGCACATAAACCATCGGGTATAACGCGCTTTACATTACCAGGCAATCCGCCTCCGGTAATATGAGCCATCCCGTGATTGATTGCAGGATCTGTCCAGTTTTTTAAACAGGGATAGTATGAAGGATGAACTTTAAGCAATGCTTCTGCAACTGTCTCCTGAAGCTCTGGCACATAGTCAGTTACATCTTTTTTCATAACATCAAAAAAGATTTTTCTCGCCAGAGAATAACCATTAGTATGCAAGCCATTTCCTTTGAAACCAATAATAATGTCACCTTCCTGAATCGCTTCACCGGTAATAATTCTGTTTTTTTCTATCAAACCTGTAATTGTGCCGACAAGATCAAAGTCTTCGCTTTGATAAATGCCGGGCATTTCTGCCATCTCACCACCGATTAAGGACATACCATTTTCCAGACAGGCTTTAGTCATACCACTAATGATTTGCTCAATTTTTTCAGGATCCAGTTTACCACAACCAATATAGTCCATAAAATACTGTGGTTCAGCCCCTTGTACAAAAATATCATTGACACAGTGATTCACAAGATCCTGTCCTACTGTGTCAAAAATCCCTGCTCTCTGGGCAACAATCAATTTCGTACCTACACCATCGGTACTGGCAACCATCACAGGGGCTTTCCATTTGGACAGATCAATTTGATATAGTCCGCCAAAAGATCCAAGTTCGGTCAGTACATTTTGATTATAGGTTTTTCTGACAAGTGATTTTATCCGCTGTACAGCATTTTCACCTGCTTCAATATCCACTCCGGATGTTTTGTAATCCATAATTTGCCTACATTCCCATATATTTAATTAGTTTTTGTTTTCGTTCTTCAATTTCTTCTTGTGATGCAGTCAGTAAGAGCTTAAAACTAAAGTCTTGAATATTAAAAGAAGCCGTAATGGTACCGTTAATAACTGCTTCTTTTATCACCTTTTCATTGATACAGCCGGCTTTTACAATCGTACCCATAAAGCCTCCGGCAAAGGAATCTCCTGCGCCGGTTGGATCAACAACATTACGAACCGGATATACCGGTGCAAAAAACATAAAGTCCCTTCCCATTGCCACTGCACCATATTCACCGCGTTTGATCAATACGAGTTCCGGTCCCATAGACAATACCTTTTCGCCGGCATCAAACACATTCTGTAAGCCGGTTAATGACTTAATTTCGTCTTCATTGATAAAAATAATATTCACTTTTCTGACGACCTGATCAAGTAGATCCGGAGTGGTATTAATCCAGTAATTCATTGTATCACAAGCTATTATCTCTGCATTCTTTAATTGTTCCAACACTTTAAGCTGTAATGCAGGATGTATATTACCTAAAAATAGATATCTGGCTTCTTCATAAGAAACTGGTATTTTTGGATCAAAATCTGCAAAAACATTCAAACGGGTATCCAGAGTTTCAGCTTTATTCAGGTCATTATAGACACCAGACCAGTGAAATGTTTCGCCTTTGGCAAATTCTACTCCCCTTGTATCTATCTGATTGTCTTGCAGTAAACTTAAAGTATCCTGTTTAAAATCATCTCCAACTACTCCGACGATACCTGAGGCGGTAAACTTTGAAGCTGCTATAGCAGCATAAACCGCAGATCCGCCAAGTGAATCCTTTACTTCTCCAGATGGGGTTTTCACATCATCAAAAGCAATTGAACCGATTATCAGCAAATCTGTCTGACGACCTTTGTCCACATTTTTTTTCACTAATTTCCCTCCTCTATCCCTGCATAATCTTTATCTCCACCGGAAATAAACCATAAAATGTTCTGTGCACTATCCTTATTAAAAGAAATAAAGAAGTGTATTAAAAGTGCGAACAGAAGGATCTTAATAATAAGACCCTTCCATCCGCCAAAACGACCTGAACGGTTACGTTCATAACGATATTCTATTTCATCTTTCAGAAATCTTCTTTTCAATTCTATCCTCATTTATAACAGAGATTTAAGCCCTGATTCAAAACGTTCAACCCCTTTAATCAGATTTTCCATACTGTTCGCATAGGAAAAACGAATAATATCATTCAATCCAAATGAATCACCTGCAACACAGGCAATATGATAATTATCTAATAAATAGAGAGATATCTCGGTTGAAGTGGTAAATCCCTTTTTGTTGTTTTTAATATAATAGGAGATATTTGGTACCGCATAAAAGGCTCCATTTGGAACCGTACAGGTCACATTATCTATCTTGTTCAGGGCTTCGATTAAGAAGTTTTTTCTCTTTTCAAATTCAATTCTCATCTTTTCGAGAGAGCCATCATCTACAGTCAGAGCGGTTACGGTTGCTTTCTGAGTGATGGAATTGACATTGGAGCTGGCATGTTCCTGAACTCTGGCAGCTGCTTTTACCACATCCACCGGACCGGCACAATAGCCCAGTCTCCAGCCAGTCATGGCATAAGCCTTGGATACACCGTTTATTATAACGGTTAATGCCTTGACTTCTTCTGAAATACCAGCAATTGAGACATGTTGTTTCCCGTCATAGACCAATTTTTCATAGATTTCATCCGAAATCACCATGATATTATGTTTTACACATACTTCAGCAATCGCAGTTAACTCTTCCTTTGTATAGACAGCACCGGTTGGATTATTTGGAGAATTGAGAAAAAAGGCTTTGATTTCTCCTTCTGCCTGAACACAATCTTCAATTTGCTGAGCAGTAATTTTAAAATTATTAGATTCTTCAGTATTCACAAAAACGCATTTTCCGCCGGCAAGTTCCACCTGTGAAGGATAAGACACCCAATATGGAGCTGGAACAAGCACTTTTTCGCCTGGATTGATGACAGCCATCAGCGTATAAACGATGGAAGCCTTAGCACCCGGGGAAACCAGTATCTGTTCAGGTGTATAAGTCAACTGATTGTCTCTCTGAAACTTTTCACAGATTGCTTTTTTGAGTTCAGGGATACCAGCATTCGCTGTGTAACGGGTAAAATTAGCATCAATCGCTTTTTTAGCAGATTCTTTGATGTAATCAGGTGTATTAAAATCAGGTTCACCCACACCAAAATTTACGACATCAATCCCTTTTGCCACCATTTCCTTTGCTTTGTTAGAAATTGTCAAAGTTGGAGAAGGAGGAATCGCCTTCGCACGATTAGATAAATTAATCGCCATTTTAGACCTCTTTATTTTTTATTTTTTGATAATTCTTCAAAATACCCGCCATAATGCCACTATCAGAGCATATCAGACTTTCTTCTTTTTGAAAAAGAAATTCTTTTGATTTTAACGCTCTATTTTGATTAGTTTCAAAAAATAACATTTTTATTTTTGTGAAATTAATAAGACTAAAGCGGTAGTATTAACAATATCTTCCACAGAACAACCACGGGATAAATCGCAAACAGGTGCAGCAAGACCCTGAATCACAGGACCAATTGCTTCTGCATTGGCAAATCTTTGAACTAACTTGTAACCAATATTTCCTGCCTGTAAATCAGGGAAGATTAAAGTGTTTGCCTGACCAGCTACTTTTGAACCAGGTGCTTTGCTGGCACCTACTTTAGGCACAATCGCAGCATCAAGTTGTAATTCTCCGTCAAATTCAAAATCAACTTTTCTGTCTTCTAATATTTTATAGGTTTCTCTGACTTTATCCACTAATTCGTGATCAGCACTGCCTTTGGTTGAAAATGATAAAAGCGCTACTTTTGGCTCATCTCCCAACAAGGCACTGCGGGTGGTAGCTGTTGAAATCGCAATATCTGCCAACTGTTCAGCAGTTGGATTAGGCACAACGGCGCAGTCGCCAAAAAGAAAAACTCTGTCTTCACCCATAAAATTAGGCGTAACCATGATAAAGGAACTGGAAACGGTTTTTAATCCGGCTTTCACACCAATCACCTGTAAAGCAGCTCTGAGCACATCACCAGTTGTATTGGCAGCTCCGGCAACCATACCGTTTACAATTTTAAACTGAACCAGTAAAGCACCAAAGAAAAGTGGATTTAGAACAGTTTCATGCGCCTGTTCACGAGTCAAACCCTTAGATTTTCTTTTGTCATAGAAGAAATCAACTAATTCATTTAAGCGTGAATAGTCAGCAGGATTGATAATTTCAGCGCCTTCTAAGTTTACATTCCATTTTTCTGCATCGGCTTTAACGGTTTCAGGACAGCCAATTAATACGACTTTTGCCAGTCCTTCCTGAATGATCAGTTCACTTGCTTTCAACATTCTTTCATCGTGTGATTCAGGCAACACGATTGTGCCATTTAAAGCTTTCGCTTTATCTCTGAACATTTTGACGATATCCATTGTCATTCTCCTGATTTATCTTTATAATATACTATTTCACAAACTGGTAGCTACCTTACTACTCAGTTACAATCTTACTAATATCTGCAATCTGCAGAAAAAGCATACGAATCATTCTTAACAACGCATAGCGATTCTCTTTTATCTGTATATCTTCACAGTTAACGAGCACACAATCGAAGAAATGATCTATATGACTGTTAAATGGCAGTATCTCATTCAAAGCAAGATGATATGCTTTACTTTGTAATTTCTCTGTCAGACTTTTCTGAAGTATCACAAAATTCTCATAGAGTGCTTTTTCTGCATCTTCCTGTAACAAAGTTTCATTAAAAAGGCTGTTAGTCTTACTCTTTTCGATAATGTTAGAGACCCGCTTAAATCCTAAAACAAGCTTGATAAAATCATCTTTTTGCTTCACTGCTTTCAGATCTGACAATCTGGTTTTTATATCTAAAAGACTGTTCCATTCGACATGATTCAAACTGTCTATCAGATCATACTCAAAGCCATTTTGCTCCATAAGCCAACGAACTCTCTGCTTGATAAAGTCTTTTACCACGTCCAGATTGTGGGTTTCTGACTGTAATTTTTCTTTAAGCTGTGTGTAGGCAAAATCTATTAACTCATTGATATTAAAGTCCATCTGATACTTCTCAGCGATCTGGACAATGCCATTGGCAGCACGTCTTAAAGCAAAGGGATCATTTGAACCGGTAGGGATTAAATCCACACCGATAATACCGCAAACGGTATCGATTTTATCAGCAATCGCTACAATCGCACTTATGCTGTTTGCGGGTAACTGATCATTCTGTCCACGAGGCATATAATGCTCATAAATGGCCTGAGCAACGACTTCTTCTTCCTGAGAATGAAGGGCGTAATTCATACCAATATAACCTTGAAGTTTGGTAAATTCTTTTTCTCCAAGCATTAAGGTTACCAAATCAGCTTTACATAAATGAGCTGCACGGACAATCTGTTTTCTGGATAATTCATCAACATTCAGTTGATCACATAAGTAATTGCTAATAGCTTTAATGCGTTCTGTTTTCTCCAGCAATGTTCCCAATTTTGCCTGAAACACTACTGAATCCAATTTTTGCACATAGTATTCAAGTCTCTTTTTCAGGTCTTCATCATAATAAAACTCTGCGTCTTCCAATCTTGCACGAACAACCTTTTCATTACCTGTTCTGATAATATCAGAATGTTCAGGGTTACCGTTAGAAATAAAAACAAAGTAATTTGTTAATTGATTGTTTTCATCTAAAACAGCGAAATATTTCTGATTTTGTGTCAGTGTGGAAGTTATAATTTTTTCTGGCAATCTCAGATATTTTGCTTCAAAAGAAGCGATTACGGCAGTCGGATATTCTACCAGGTCTGTCACCTGATCAAGCAGTCTCTGGTCTTCCTGAATCTTAAAACGGGAATCTTTATAAAGAGAAGTCATCTGCTCACTAATCAGACCTTTTCTCTCTTCGCGGTCAGCAATTACAAAGACCTTTCTCAACTGAGTCAAGTACTGATCAGGATTTGATATCAGCGTATTGCTTTCCAACTGATAAAAACGATTTCCCTGACTAATATTGGATGCCTTTATCCCTGCATATTCAAAAGGAATAATTTCCTGGTCCAGCAGGGCAATGATCCAGCGGATCGGACGGGCAAATGGTATATTCAATGAACCCCAACGCATTGATTTAGGAAAATAAATCTTATCAATGGCATTTTTTAGCATCTCAGGCAGTAAATCCTGCACACTTTTCCCTTTTATTTCTACCTTTACGGCAATGTATTCTCCCTTAGGAGTTTCCTTGATAAACACATCTTCAGGTCTGGCTTTAGCTCCCTGAACAAAACCCAGCCCAGGTTTCGTCAATTGACCATTATCATCCATGGCAATCTTTTTGGCAGGACCAGTCTTTTCTATTATTTCATCTGCCTGTTGGATTTGAAGGTCTTTTACAAGAATAGCCATACGCCGTGGCGTTGTGTAAGTCAATATTTGTTCATAACTTAATTTATTTTCACTGAGAGATTGAGTAATGAGTTCTTCAAATTTTTGAATGGCATTGCCAATATAGCCTGCAGGAATTTCTTCTGTTCCAAGTTCAAATAAAAAATGCTTCTTATTCACAAAACCTCACTTTAAATTGTGTAATTCTTTATAAGTACCAAAAAAATCAATGAGTTGATTATGTCTATCTTTTTTTTCAAAAATTAAGTACTTATACCCTAAGGTGCAGCCAATGTTATCTAGTAATAAGCAACTGCCTTTCGACAAATGTATATACGATTAGTAGGGATTTGAATATTGAAGCAATGTAGAATACCGTAAATCAACACTAAACAACAATTTAAAACACAAATCAGAGCATTATACATTTTGGGACAGGATATACGTCACTTCGTTTCAAACATCCCTACAAATCGGTTTTTATCTTTTTATTGTATGAAAAAGCCTAAACTTGATAACATTGACTATAATCAAAAGGATTATCTATGTACAGAATTCCTACAGGATTAGAGCCAACATTTATTTATTTTATATTCACATACACCTATAAACAGATAATTGCTATGTTTTTAGCTTTTTCTTTCCTTATTGTTTCCTCTTTCTTTCCTTATACTTTCCTTTTCCCTTATAAATTATAATTTTCATCAAAACTGCTCAAAATTACTATCAAGTATTTTAAAAAACTATATCAAATGAAACAGTCTCACCATGTATGAAACTAAATATTAAAAATCTAACTTAAAAATCAAAACAGGATGATTTGTCTGATAAGCCATTGGATTTATGAAAGTATCCAGAGAAAACTGACTGCTTTCATCATTTTCTTTTTTTGAATAAGTCCGTTTCAGTTTTTTTTCATAAAAGTAATGTCCGGTCAAAGCACCAATGCGACTCAAAGCAAGACATTGTTTCTCATTCGAATTACTGTTACTATTCTGAATCATTAAAGTTGAACCTAGTCCGATAGAATAAAACCAGCACTTATGCACAGACTCTGGAGAGGTGGTATAAGCCGTATATCCGAAAAAAAAGAAAAGTATCCTGATCTGTGTATCATACAGTTCTCCTAAGCGGATTTTCGGCATTTCACTTTGTTTCATTTTGCAAATCTCTGCTATTCTCTTATAGACTCTTATTAAAAAGTGATTACCTGTTTTGGTTTATTTAAAAGTACCTGAGTCGTTACTTAAAAAGTATGTTAATAACTTTTTGTCCTTAAAATCAGCGTAATCCGTGTCTAATGATCTTAATCGTTCTATTTCAAAGCGCTCAATATTAAAATCAGCGTAATCCGCGTCAAAGAACAATTCAGGATTTCCAGTATCCGCAATATTCCAGAGACTTGAGTTTAAAACCCACTGATTCTGCTACCCGAATGGAAGCAGTATTGTCTTCTCTGACCAGATAAAGCGGTAAATGATCCTTTCTCAATGCATAATTGACTGCACTTTTAACCACTTCTTTGGCATAACCTTTTGAGCGAAACTGTTCATGTGTCGAAACAGCGATATTGGCTGCGCCGGCTATCAAATCGGAGACATAAGCCTGTGAGGCTATCCTGGATTCATCAATTACCACTTGAATCAATTCCTGTCTGAGCATCTCACGGGTATCAGGATGGATATGATGTTCACATTTATCTTTAGCAATTCTTAAGTAAAGGTTAAGAGATAAAGCAAGTGCTATGCTATCCATCTCTTCCTGCTGATTTTCAAGCGCATATCTGCGATACTGAATCCAGTTTAATTCAGAATAGCGTTCATTAAGAATTTCTTCTGCTTCCTGCTCTGATTTATTTTGAATAAAATGATACATTTCTTGAGTACAAGAGCATATTCTATATCCCTCCCATTCAGTGATGATTACCGGAAAAAAATGTTGTTTACATATTGGTTGTTCCCTAAATATAGAAGAAAATATATGAAATGAACCTTTCCTCAACTGATCTACTTCAATCCCAAGATATTCCAAATAAAAATCGTTAAAATTTACCATACCCTAAACCTCCTATTTATCATTATGACGCGGATTTTACTGATTAAACGGATAATTTTCTAAATACTAATCTGTTAATATCTGAATTATCCGCGTCTTAGACCTATTCTTACATTCCTTATTCTTTTGCTTTTCGTGTATTTAGTGTTTTTCGTGGTTATCCACATTACATTCCTAAGTATTTAAACACAAAAGTCCAGCAGTCCGCATTCAATTCGTAGTATTTTCTCAAGTTACTGGCACCATGTCCGGATTGAATCTGGGTATAAAGCAGAAGTGGCGTCTCATTAGAACCTTTTTCCTGAAGTGTGGCTGCAAATTTAAAAGAATGACCAGGGATCACTCGGTCATCATGATCAGCTGTTACCACCATGGTAGCAGGATAACAAACCCCTTCCTTAATATGATGTAATGGTGAGTATGCGATCAGGTTGTTAAAATGTATCTCTTCATCCGGATTGCCGTATTCCACCATCCAGCCCCATCCACAAGTAAACTTGTGATAACGAATCATATCCAGCACGCCCATCATCGGCAGAGCGACTTTAAACAATTCTGGTCTCTGTGTTATGACAGCTCCAATTAGTAAGCCACCATTTGAACCTCCTGCAATCGCCAGTTTTTCAGAACAAGTATATCCCTGTTCAATCAGATATTCACCGGCTCCGATAAAATCATCAAAAACATTCTGTTTATTGAGTAAACAACCCTGTGAATGCCAGTCTTCTCCATACTCATTACCACCACGAATATTGGCAATGACAAAAATCCCACCTCTTTCCAGAAAAGGAATCTTCGCTTCATTGAAATAGGGCATCAAGGCATGATTAAATCCGCCATAAGCATAGAGATATACCGGATTATGTCCGTTCTTTTGCATTCCTTTTTTATAGATTAGCGTCATGGGAACCTGAGTTCCATCTTTGGATGGATAAAATATCTGCTCAGACTGATATTTTTCTACATCTGCTTTAATCTGATCACGATGATAAAAAGTCAACCGATGATTTTCCACATCATAATGGTAGTATTCATCAGGTCGGGTGTATGAACTAAAACTGAACCATATCTCTATATCTTCTTTTTTATCATTATGAAAATCAGCTGTTCCCTGATAAGGCATCTCAATATCATAAAGATATTTTCCCTCAGTATCCATTACTTCCAGTTTTGAGCTGACATCCTTAATAAACGAGACGATTAGCTTATTATCTACAGGCAGAACACTTTCCAGTAAATAATCTCTCTCAGGAATGATGACTTCAGGAATGATTTCTTCATGTTTCAGATTTACTCTTAGAAGTTGGTAATTCTTCGCATTCATATTGGTTCTAACATAGAATTCATCTTCTTTGAATGAATCCATGATATGGTAATTGTAATCAAATGTGTCAAAAATCGCTTTAAAATTACTGTCTTTAATTGTCAGGTCTTTATAAAGAATCTTATTTTTACTGGTCCCTTCAGAGATATAGATAAACATATATTTCTCATCATCAGAGACCCAGCCGGAATTATATCTGAATGGATGCTCTGGATCTTCATATAACAAGATATCATTATCAAAAGAATCGCCTATTTTGTGATAAAAAACCCGCTGATTCTTGTTGGCTTTGAGATTATCGGCTTCATCATCATATTGACTGTAAATATAACCGTCTTTGTACCACGCAATATCCGTGTGTCTGGCATTGAGCAGTTTTTCTTCTAAAAAGGCTTTTGTTTCTGTATCATACATCCAGATTTCAGAGTCATCCGCTCCGGCTTTTGAAATATTGTAGAAGAAATACCTTCTGTCAGTGGATTCCCCTAATCGAAATGCTTTAGTCGTTCCGTCTTCTGAAAGGGTATTAGGATCAAAGAATAATTCTTCTTCGCCATCCAGTTCTCCTTTTCTATAAATCACCCACTGATTCTGGGTGCCTGAATTTTTAGAATAATAATACCACTTGCCTCTTTTTATCGGAAATGTCTGCTTGGGATAATTGATTAAATCAATGATTTCATCAAAGACTTTGTTTCTGTCTGGGTATTCGTTTAAAATTCGTTCAGTAACTTCTTGCTGAGTTCTCACCCATGCCTGTGTTTCATCCGCATGATCATCTTCCAGCCAACGATATGGATCTTCAACTTCTCTGCCAAATATGGTTTCTCTGATCTCTTCTTTTCTCGTTATTGGATATTGCATAGAATTCCTCCCCTTTAATCTATCGCAAGGATAGCATACGATACGATCCTGTCAATCACAATCTTTTATTCATTTTATTTTTATTTATTTACTTGTAACTACTCAGGTACTTGTTTACAAAATAAATATGTGTCTACAAAACGTCATTTTTTTTAATAAAAAATGTCAAAACGGTCTGTAGGGATGTGCGAAACGGAGCTTGCGTAGTGCCGTACATCCGAAAAAGATAATAGAAAAGTATCATGATCTGTGTATCATATAGGTTTCCTAAGCGGATTTACGGCATTTCACTTCGTTTCATTTCGTAAATCCCTACAATTCCCTAATAAACTTTTATGAATAATAACATTATTGTCTGTTTTGGTTTATTTAAAAACACCTGAGTAGTTACATTTATTTTTATAATCTATTAAGTTTTTTGATAAAAAGAAAAACAAGGTTGAGGGGGTCAACCTTGTTTTATAAGGGGGGGTGAGGGAGTGTGTATACAATCTCTAATGAGTTCATATAGACGATCTTTAATAACGCATTTTTTATGCCATCCCTATTTTATAATACTCATATTTCTATTTTTCATATAGTTACTTACTTCATACATTCTTATTATTTTTACTTTTTGCTGATTTTCCAACATACACTGTTTGTTTTTCAACAGATATGCATTTTGCTCTTGTACTACAGATAACTTATTGTGGGTGTTGTATGATATCATTAAGCTAAGGATTTGTTTGTTTTGCAGGGGTGAACGAAGTGTTGAGACGCTTAGTTTGAACAGAAGAGTAACTTCTTGCATATGTCCACCAGATGCGAGTTTACGGTAGAGACCAAGAGAGTAACCAAAGATAGGATTTTAATAAAGCGCTTGAACTTTCTTTGCTTACTTTATTTCTTACAAGAGAAAGTAAGATAAAACCAAAAAAATATTTACTTTCATTCCGATGTTTATTCTGGAAAACTCTTCTAAAAAAACATTTTAGTCCATTTTATTTGGGCAGTATTTAATATCTAATGAAAATGAAATACGATATATTCAAGGATGTATATTGATGGAGTCATAAAACTCCAGATGTATTAAATATAGTAGCACAGTGTTTTAAGGATGATGTTATATTTCCCCCTCATATACCTTTCTGACAAACCAGAACATTATTTTCAACCACAGAAATACAGAAAGCCACGGAAAAGAACACCAGAGGAATAGCAGAACCATTTATGAATTCTTTTATTATGAAATTTGTATATGTCCTTTTTAACGCAACCAACAAGCTAAGAAAAACAGGTTACATTATAGTTCTAAATATCATACATTTACATTAAAAGTATTAATAAAATAGAAATTCTTCTTGACGAAAAATTAAAAATGTATATTATGATTCTAATAATTTTATTATCATACAGAGTGAAAAAAAAATAAAAATAGACTTCAGGAGAGATCTGGTATCTCAAAGCCATGGAGGAGAAATGAATTATTTTTGCAATTTGCAAAAGATCATTGATGTAACTATATATATATATATAGTTAGCTGTTTTATATCATTATATTACGATACGCTTGCAATATATCTGCCAGGAGATAAGAATAAATTTATTGTCTTTCGGGCTTTCCTATTCTAATATAGGAAAGCCCTTTTAGCGAAAAAAAAACAAAATAGAAAAAGGAAAAATAATGAAAAAATATATAATATTAATACTGGGAATGACTTTATTCTCACTATGTTTGGCCCAAGACCGATATTTAAAAGAAATGCATGAATATGTACTGCAGGAAGGCTTAGCTCTGCTGAAAAAATGTAAACAAATTAATGAATTTGAAGATGTCTCATCAAATGAAATCGTACAGGCAATGAAATTAGGTGTTGTTATTGAGGACGACAATGATTTAGCTTATGGTGGGCTCAATAAAGCTGGTGGACATTGGTCACATAATGGAATGGACTTAACAGATCTTGGATATTATTTTACAGAGGGTGAATTCTTAAATCAGGGTGTTAGTGCTACTCATTTTTGGGATGCTGACGTTAACAATGCAGATCAGAGAGGTATAATAGATACGGGATATGCTTTTGGAGGAAGTTATAAATATACCAATGTACCTTCTGCAATCATGAAAGCTAAAAAATATTACTTAAGTCTTTTTGCACAAGATCCTGATATTTATTTAGGTGACCCTTTCAAATATCCATTGACTCTTAATATTGATGGAGATTATGAAGGGACATTTTATGATGAAGAAGAAAATGAAATTCACCTTCTTTATAAACCTGATGAGGATGTTCGAAATGCGGAATTATTTATTTCAAATATGAGTGATTTATGCGACAAAAAAATGATACTTTTAGTTGGCGAAACTCGTAGAAAAGTTAAATTATCTTCAGCTCAATGGGAGAATTTCAATATTATTCACCCAAGAATAAAAAATATTCGATATGAAATTTTAGGTAGAATAATCCATTTGCTTTGCGATATGAGTGTTCCTGCTCATGTTCATAATGATATTCATGCACCGTACATGAACTGCACTTATCATGTTGGATGGGATGGATCATGGTTTAATATAAATTTCACAAATAGAAGATATCGCGATTTTTACGAAGGTTGGGAGGTTGAAGATCAAGATAACTTGACTGGTATTCATTTTCATTTTGGCGAATCAGGAGGATTCTTATATAATCAAATCGTTGGTGCTAATGATCCTGATAATCCTATTCCTGTGCGGATTAACAGAGAGATTACTTATAAACACTTAGGTTACTATCCTACTTTACATATGGTTAATGCCCAAAACGATATTGATTATCTGGAAAAACTTTTCTGGAATGTGAATCAGATAGCTGATCATTTTGGATCTACAGATGTAGCTGGAGATAATGTATATGTAGGGCAGACAGATCTTACATATATAAATGGAATAAAAACTAAGTTTAACTCAATCTTTTTTGACCCGCCGTCTGCGGTATTTATTGATGAACCGGAACTTGATTACGTAAATAGTGTGAAATACCAAAAGATTCAGGATGTTTGTATGCCGGTTGCCATTCAAGCTACTGCTAATTTGCTAAACTGGGTAGCAGAAAAGGAAGAATTTAGCCCTCAAAACATGACTACATACATTGCCCAGGGATATGTCAGAGACATGAATGGTCTGCCTTTACAGGGAGCATCCGTTTCATTTACGACAATGGGATACCCGGTAAATAAGACTTATTCGACATCTACAGATCAAAATGGTCATTACAGTCTCTCAGTAACACCAGGGAATTACGATATAACAACATATAAAAGCGGCTATGCTAACTATTCATATTACCAGTCTAATTGTGACCCTTTTAACATTGCTACTGTTCCTGCAAATCTTGGGTATCAGAGTGTTAGTGTACCTACATTAGTTATGTTAATCAATAACAGCAATACCATTCTTGTAACTGAATCAAATGGTATTACAATTGAACAGGCTTTGAATTTTGCTAGAACATCAGCTTTAGCAAATATTACCATCAAAATTGCTCCAAAATCAAATAATCAGGTTTATACGAATACTCTTGATATCAGCGGAATGGGTTCAAAAAACCTGACTATTGAAGGTTACAACGGATTGCCGGTATTTAATGCAGAGGCTCCTTCTATTGTAAACATTTTTAATGATGACATGGGCTTTAAGTTAGAACTTAGAAATATTCATTTTAAAGGTGATGGACATTTATCATCTGCTGTATTATCAGATTCACCTAATACAACCTCTCCAATAAAATTTAATAATTGTAAATTCCACAATTTTAATAATGGAGCAATTATTGCAAATTCAAATTTATTCATTATTGGTTGTGAATTTCTTAACAACAAACATACCGGATCAGTCAATAACTGGAAAACAGGTGGCGCTTTATTTCTGACAGCATCTTGCGACTTAGGTGATTTCATCTATTTGACCACAATAAAAAACAATCAATTTACAGGTAATTATGCAAACCGTGGGGGAGCTGTATATCTGGAAGGAATTTTTAACTATGAAATTTCAAACAACAGATTTGATAACAATCGATTAGAATTTTCGACAAGTCTTAATGATTTTAATGGCAGAAATATTTATTTAGATAACAATCAAAAAGTTACAATTAACAACAATATCTTTGTTGATACAGCTGATGATCCTAATGTTGGAGATGGACATTATACGATTTGGTCAAAAGATGTGCCTGATTTAAAAATCATAAACAATACCTTTAAAGGCCTAAATAATGTATCTGCAATAAGTACTTACAAAACAATTCAAAATATCCAATCTAATTGCAAAATCATCAATAACGCCTTTATGGGATATGCCTGCGGTATTGATAACAATTATTATGAAAAGTATACCATTACTCACCAATATAATTTCTTTTCAGATGTGTCAATCCCTATGCAAGATGGAATTAGTTGCAATTCAACTGAAAAAACAAATATTAACCTGATGCTTGATCCGGTCACTTTCAGACCAATATGGAACTCCACTCAGTTCTCTCCCTGTATTGATGCAGGCGATCCGGATTTGAATGGAGATAATAAACTCTGGAATATCGATGGATGGGATTGTGATAATGATGCATCAAGATTGAATGTTGGTGCGATGGATGTTTCTCCGCATGCTCAGATCAGACACAACCTCGTCAGTGAAAACAATGGCATCAACTGGGTATCCTTCCCGGCGGTTAATATGCTGACAAACAATGCCAGCCAGGCTCTGAATGTT
Source organism: Candidatus Cloacimonadota bacterium (assembly GCA_029564175.1). Taxonomy (GTDB): domain Bacteria; phylum Cloacimonadota; class Cloacimonadia; order Cloacimonadales; family WRIO01; genus JAGOCT01. The sequence goes on along the minus strand of JAKQQL010000187.1, from coordinate 7,756 downwards.
TTAGCCAACAGAAATTATTCAAGCTTGATATCTAGTTATTATTTAACCGAAATGTACTGGTATCCATTGTCTTTGAATCCACCAAAAATAAGTATTAACAGGTTCGATGGATATTGGACACCTTTAACACATACCATTAACAGATGGCAGGGTTATAAGATACGCATGAATCAAGCCATGCCTTTAGAAGTCTCCGGGCAGAATCTGGAAGCAGACCACAATCTGACGCTCTATGTGAATCCAACCTTGATCGGTAATCCGCTTATCAATGAAGAACAAAAATACAATTGGGTAGGTTACTATCTGAAAGAGAGTATGAGCCCCTGGGATGCCTTTGCGCCTGTTTTGGATAAAATTGATGTCATCAAAACAAGACACTGGACAAGCGTCAAAGATGCCAATGGCAACTGGTCAAGTCAGGCATCTGGAGGAAAAGAGTGGGTACTCAACTATGGTGATCTGTTGATGGTACATTGTACTCAGACTTGTACCTTTACTCTTGGCGATAATGGATTCCCTCAGGATCCAAAAAGCAGAACATTGGCAAAGACCTTTGTTTATGAGGAAGATACAGACTATTTACCCGTTTTGGTGCAGGTTGATAATATGGCAAAATCAACAGAATCTGAAATTGGACTCTTTGTTAATGGCATCTGCAAAGGCGCTGCCGTTATTCAGGACTCTCTGGTTCAGATCAATGCCTATGTCATTGGCGATACGCTGGATTGGAATTCTGCCGTTGTTGAGTTTGTGATTAATACACCCGGCAAGTCCATGCCAGAGGTATTTAACAACTATTATACCTATAATGAAAAAAGCAAGACTTACACAAATAAACAGTTAAATTTTGCAGACAATCATTTTGTACATCAGGTCAAACTGACAAACAGTCATGAGAACATTCCTGTAATCAAAACAGGTATTGCAGGTAACTATCCAAATCCATTCAATCCTTCGACAAGCATTAATTATTCCATTCAAAAAGAGACAATGGTCAGTTTGGATATATTCAATATCAAGGGTCAGAAAGTGAAAACACTTCTGAACGAAGTTGTCAAGTCAGGAGATCACCAAATCACCTGGCAGGGCAGAGATTCCTCCGGTAATACCTGTGCCAGTGGTATTTACTTCCTGAGGATGTCAGCAGAGGGTAAAAATTATACTCACAAGATGATGCTGATTAAATAATAAAAAATTTGGGCAGTCTTTTGACTGCCCTTTTTTCCTAAGAAAGCATTTGACAAAAATGAAACCATATGTTTTTTTAAAATAAAATATTGAAAGAAGCTTAACATGAAAAATACATTATTTAACCTCTTCTTCCTCTCCTTTACGCTCTTGTCAGCCCTGACTTTAGAGGTTGCCCTGGACGGTTCGAAACCTTATACCAGTATTCAATCAGCCATCAATGCCTCGAATAACGGGGACTCAATCCTGGTATATCCCGGCACTTATCAGGAAAATATCGACTATAACAGTAAAAATATCAGTATCGCCAGCCTCTATCAATCCACCCATCAAAGTCACTATATTGATCAGACCATTATTGATGGCAGAAATTTAGCATCATGTGTAAAGATTATAGGGAATGAAAGCAATGTGTCTTTGTCTGGTTTTACCCTTGTGAATGGAAAAGGGTCAATTGTTTATAACAAAGAATTAGGTGGAGGGATATTAATTACTGAAAATTGCACTCTCAACTTATCTGATTGCATCATAAAAAATTGTTTTGCTTCTGAAGGTGCAGGCATTAATCTTTTTATGAATGTTGTGATTAACATGAAAAATACTAAAATATTTGATAACAATAGTTCTGCAATGGGTGGAGGGATACATATGTACTATGCAAGTATCAACTTCAATCAGACAGAGAGAAACTCAATCTATAAAAATTACGGACTTGGCGCCGATATCGTCATCATGAATTGTGACCAGCAGGGTGATGTTTTTCTGGACAAAGGCAGTGTCGTAATGACTGATCCGGATCAATACTTTATTATTCAGGGGAATGATTTGGGACTTCCGGTCCCAGACATATCAGTGAACATCCAACAGGCTTATCTACAGACAGTCAATCATGACCTCTTCGTTGCCCCAGACGGGTCTGACCAGAATTCCGGATTAAGTCCGGCTCAGCCTTTACGGAGCATCGCTTTTGCCACTCATCTCATCGAATCGGATTCGCTCAATCCGAAAACCATCTATCTGGCATCCGGCACCTATTACCGTGATAATGAGTATCAAAAATTTCCCCTTGCCTTAAAAAGCCATACTGCTTTAATTGGTTCAACAACAGGCAATAGTATTTTGGATAATGTGGGGTATTCAAAATTTTTAACTATACACAAACAACAGAACATCAGGGTAGAAAATGTCACCTTTCAAAACTGTGAATCTCTACAATATAATGCGACATTTCAGGTATTGGGATCCAAAAATATATCTTTAAAAAATTTAAAGTATTACAATATTAATCTTCGTGGAATCAGCTGTATGGTTATGATAAACTCAGAAAATATCACATTGGAAGATATCATTGCCAGAAACTGCCAGGCTTTTTACAGTGTTACTGCAGGAATAGCTTGCTATGACACAAAAAACCTGTTGATTAATAATGTACTTCTGGATAGTCTTTCATCTCTCGATGATGAAGGAGGGGGAATTGCCTGCATGAATATCAGCTCAACGAATACCATTATCAACAACCTGATCATGTCCAATACCGCTTCTCATGAATATGGCGTTTTTCAGTTTCAAAATGATTCCATCCTTGAAGGTGATATGCCTTTAACGATGACAAATTCACTGATTATCAACAATGACTGTAATCAGGGCTATATGTTTGGTGCTGTAATGAATATCAGCAATTCCAGACCAATCCCCCATCGTCTGACCAATGTGACCATCGCCAATAATCACCTGACCTGGTGGGCTTTATCAACAGGAGGAAAGATAGAATTAAATAATTGCATCCTCTATAATCCGGAGCTGGATAAAGAAGTGATAATACATGATCCTGTCAACTCAGGCAGTCCTTTTCGTATTGATTATTCTCTGCTCAGAGGAGGCTCAGATCTCATTCAGTTTTTAAACGAAGATTCTTCCGTGTTAAACTGGGGGGATCACAATATTGACAGAGATCCTCTCTTTGTTGGCGGTGATCCTTCTCTGCCATCCTATTACCGCTTGAGCGCCAACTCCCCCTGTATCAATAGCGGTACGCCTGACACGCTGGGGTATCATCTTCCCCCGACAGATCTGGCAGGTAATCCAAGAATGTACGGAAACCGGATTGATATGGGATGCTATGAATACAATGCCAATGCCGGAGATGAAGAGATCCATACGGCACTAAAGAAAGTGATACTCCGTAATTATCCAAACCCGATATATACCGGTGCCGGCAGCAGAGGATCGAATCCATACACCATTTTTGAATTTTACACTCCGGAAAAGGTCAGAGAATCTGCAGAAATCAACATCTATAATATCAAAGGTCAGAAGGTGAGAAGTCTCAGAACCTCTCAGAATATAGCAGATATCGCAAAATCTGCCGGACTTTCTGCAAAAGACACTGCTCAATACAATTCCAATGCCTATTCCATCATCTGGAATGCGCAGGATGAGCATTTTAAACCATTACCTACAGGCGTCTATCTCTATCAACTCAGCATAGATGGCAGGAAACAGGCTGTGAATAAACTGATGATATTGAAATAATAAATATAGGAGAAATGATGAGAATTTTTAAGTTTGCATTTTTGATAGGACTGGTATTTACTGGTTGCACAACTGTATATATCCCCTCAACAATTACGACCCCTTTACCAATTGAAAAAAATGACTATACGCTGTCTGTCAAAACAGGAATAACAACAGCTGATGTCAGCGCTTCATATGCATTTACCGATAAGTATGCCGGTTTTATCAATTTTAGTCAGGTAAGCAGAGATAATGATGAAATGATAAATTCTTCAATGCTGGAATCTGCTATTGGATTATATCATCCATTTAAAGTTAAAAACAATCAATTTGTATTTGAAAATTATATGGGTTATGGTCTGTATCATGTAGATAATTATATGATTGACGAAGATGATCATCACAAATTTGATCGGGTAAAAGGTCCCTATCATAAGCTTTTCTTACAGTCGGATTTGGGCTTCAGGAAAAAATATTTTCAAGCCAGCCTGGCAGGAAGACTCAGCTATCTGAATCTACAATCTGTAGCCTATCCGAAATACCATGATCATGAACCAAGACAGGCTCTCTTTTTTGAACCTGCCTTCACCATATCTTTTGGTTTTGAAAATCTAAAGATAACATCTCAGACAGGTATGTCCTTTGCTATTTCACCAGAATATGTATCAAACTATGATGTGCTAATCTCTTCTATCGGATTGCAATATTCCAATAAATATTTTAAATAGGGAATAAACCCATTTTATTACTTCTCTGAGGGAGTATTATATAAAAGCGAATATAAGTAAGGCTCAATATCCTTAGTCTGAATCATTTTAAAAATGAGGGGTTTTCTGAAAATCAGCAGAAATAAATGAGAAATTTTCCATCAAGGTAAACACTTACTTTTCTAATCAATCACAGAAAATTGAAAGTTACAGAAAAGAATTCTGAAGGATCAACAGAACATCAATGCAGGGTTTAACGATGATATCATTAAGATAATGATTTGTTTGTCGGGATAATCCAAGCGTTGAAACGCTTAGATTAAGTGTTTCAATTAGCACCGTTCATCCGATCTCGTACTGCGAGCATCTTGCTTGCAGAAAGGCGATAAAAGCCATTTCTATTATGAAGTATGCGGATGTAAGGCTAATACTAACCCGTCACAGACGCGATTAATCGCGTCTCTACCTGTGCCATTCCTCCAGAATCTGTGCAAAAATACTTTTTTTGGTTGCACCTACGGTGCCTGATTCTAGTCATACGATATACCAGTGGCTTCACCACTGACTACCATTAGGTTATTCTTCCAAAATTTAGAGTTTTGCACAGACTCTCTATTGAATGGGAATACGACTTTACATTTCAGATATCCCTTGTAAACTCAGTTACAATGTTTCCGATTTTTGATTTCTTCCTTGATTAATTCACCCAGTCGTCTGACACCTTCTCTGTTTTTCTCAATACTGGAATAAGAGAAGTTAATTCTGGCAAAAGATTTCCCTTTTCCTTTCACAAAGAAAGGGGTTCCTGGCACAAATGCAACATTTCTTTCTATTGCCTTTTTCAACAATTCTCTCGAATCTATATAATCAGGGAATTGAATAAATAAAAATAACCCGCCATTTGGCTTATTCCAGCTGATTTCTTCAGGGAAGTATGCTCCGAAATCTTTCAACATTTCGTCTCTTTTGATCTTGTATTCTCTTTTTACGTTTTCCAGATACTCATCCAAAAATCCCTTCTGCATAAAACGGGCAGCAATTTTTTGGGTAAGCGGAGATGTACACAAATCGGTATTCTGCCTGCCGATTACATAGCGGTCATTGATATGATGGGGAGCGATTATCCATCCAATTCTTAATCCTGGCATAAATATCTTGGAAAAAGTTCCTAAATGTACAACATTTTCAGTCTGACTCATTTCAAAAAAAGAAGGATGATAGGCTTCGTCAAAATTGAATTCTCTATAAGGGCTGTCTTCAATGATTAAAATATTTTCCTGTTCTGAAAATTCCATTATCTGCTGACGTCTTTTTAAACTCATGTGTATCCCGGATGGATTCTGAAAATCTGGAATCATGTACAGAAACTTGATCATCTCTCCATTGTCTTTAAGCTTAAAATATCTCGTTTTTAAAGCATCAATATCAATCCCCTCATCATCAAGCGGTATATCTTCTATCTCTGCACCATAAGACAAAAATGCACCTAATGAGCCCAAATAAGACGGCGCTTCACAAACAATTCTGTCTCCTGGATTAACAAACAACTTTCCGGTCAAATCCAATGCCTGTTGCGAACCGCTTACGATAATAATATGATCCATATCAATCTTAAAACCCAATTTTCGGTAACGTTGTAAAAGCATTTCTCTCAGTAACAGATCTCCTTCACTGGTACCATACTGTAAGGCATTAATCGCATCCTCATCATAAACTTCCTGGCTAATTTCTTTGATTTTCTCAACAGGAAACAACGCAGGATCAGGCAACCCGCCTGCAAATGAAATCAATTCAGGGTTGGTAGTCAGTTTTAACAATTCACGAATCTCAGAACGCTTCATATTCAGATGTTGTTTTGACAGTAAGTGTGTAATTTCCATTTCTCCTCCTTTAAGAGAACGTTTGTTCGTTTTTTTATTGATTTGTTTTTTCTAATACTATTTTCATTTTTTAATCTATATCATGAAACAGGGATAAACCCTTAAAATGATAGGTAATAAAGTGCTTGACCCTACTTTCATAGACTTTCTCTTCATTTTCAGCCTTAAAGATATAATACAAACCATCCCACATATTTTGAACAATCACTTTTATCAGAAAAGGGTCAAAACCACTGTCAGCTTTGGTTCCTTCAATGATATGTCTGGTCATTTTGTCACATAATTTCTCTTTGAAATCTCCATATTGCGGGACATTTGTATTCTCCATCAGTAACAGAAAAGAGGTTCTGAATACCAACAGTCGTCTAAACAGATTTTCAGACACATAACTGATATTTTCTTCAGAATAATTACCATCATTTTCTTCTTTCATAAAGCCATCAATTCGATTGAGAAACAAATCGTAATGAGGAAAGACAAAATGCTTGTACAAGGTGAACTTATCAGGAAAATACTTATACAGATTACTGACACTCATCGGAATCGTGGCTGCCAGATCTCTCATCGAACAGCCCTCATACCCCTTATCCAAAAACAGCTTTTCTGCATTTTCCAATATCGCTTTTTTAATCTCATCTTTTAATCTCTGCATTAAAGAACCTCCGTTCTCTTTTTTAATTTACGATAGAAATTTGTCAAATCTTTTTTTCATTATTGTCTTTTATTCTCTTGTATAATCAGATGAATATCTTTTCTATTGTGTAGAAAACGCTTTTTTTGATTGATCATTACTAATAACAGACTACTCTAAGTTAAAACTTTACTCTTTTATTAACAGATGGATAAAGAATAATCTTTTCAAACCATTTTCTACATTTATTGTTATATTATCATTAGAAGGAGAAGTGATAATGGACGATCATATGATAACAAATCCCAATTACAATGCGGATTTAGCCGAAAAGACTGGTGCAGATGAATATGGTATGAAGAGATACATTCTCGTAATTTTAAAAAGCGGAGATAATCAAAGTCAGGACAAAACTTTCCAAAATCAATGTTTTAAAGGGCATATGGATAATATTCAGAAACTGGAAGAAGAAGGTAAACTAATAGTTGCTGGACCAATGCATAAAAATCCAAATAAGTATCGAGGGATTTTTATTTTCAATACAGAATCCGTTTCTGAAGCAGAAAAACTAACACAAAATGACCCTGCAATAAAGGCAGATTTCCTTCGTGCTGATTATTATGAATGGTATGGTTCAGCAGCCTTACCCTTGTATCTGGAGTATGCAAAGCAAATCTGGAAAGTAAATCCCTAAAGAGACTGTCCAAACAAAACTGTTCTATTAGTAGGCTTTCCTGGAAAAAGGCAAAAAAAAGTGGTTCAGCACTTCAAAAACAGCAATTTTTCAGAAATTGACATCGTAAAATAACAACCATTTCTTTTCTTTTTGAAGTTTA
>JAKQQL010000183.1:0-26456 GCA_029564175.1 Candidatus Cloacimonadota bacterium | reverse complement strand
CCTGTACCCATTCCGAACACAGCAGTTAAGCTCACTAACGTCGATGGTACTGCATGGGAAACTGTGTGGGAGAGTAGAAAGCCGCCATCATTGATCCTCTTTTGACTTTTAAAGCACAGATTCATTTCTGTGCTTTTTTGCGTTTTGACGCGGAATATGCTGTAACGCAAGCTACCAGCTTGCGAAAAGAAAATATATTTTGACACGGATAACTCTGTAACGCAAGCTACCAGCTTGCGAAAAGAAAATATATTTTGACACGGATAACGCTGTAACGTAAGCTACCAGCTTGCGTAAAGGAAATATATTTTGACACGGATAACGCTGATTAAAACGGATAAAAAAGTGGGTATTAAGTGCATTTGACTTAAAAACCGTCCTGAGCGATTTGAATTATAAACGTGGTATAATTTTGATAATTGAGACGAATGACTAATAAGAACTGATTATGTAGGGAAAACGATTGATCTGCGAATATATTTTTAAATAATACTAACAAAAAGATGTAATAATGATGTTTTGTCCGGGTAATTATTATAGAGGGATTTTATGATTGACAATTTTGACCGATATAAGAATTATTCATCTATGATAAGAAAAAGAATGTATATTTGCTTGCTTTTAGTATTGATAAGTACAATGATTTTTGCAAACAGCTTGTTTGAAAAGCATTATAAGACGCTAAATGTAAATGATAAGTATGAGTTAATCAGCTATGATGAAATAGCAACAGTTCCTAATTCTGAAACTGTTAGCGTCAATGATACTGTATTAGTTAATGAAAGAGATTACTTAATTAATTATCATACAAGTAGTATAATAATTATGAAAGATAACATATCACTCATAAAAATATATTATTCTACTTATTCAAAAGAAATTCTAACTACATTGTATAAATATGAAATACAAAACCCAAGTGATTCATTATTGATAAAAAGACCGAAAAAAGACTTATTTGAAAATTGGAATAGTCAGAATAAACTATCAATATCAGGTAGTAAAACTATTTCTGTATCATTTGGTAATCAGGATGATTTAAGTATCAATCAGTCTATGAATTTAAAAATAAACGGAGAACTATCGGAAAATGTTTTTATTGATGCTCAGCTAAATGACAGTCAGTCACCAATTACTCCTGAAGGAAACACGCGTGAGTTAAGCAATTTGGATCAGATTTACTTTCGTTTATATGGAAAACAATATGAACTTGCATTTGGAGATTTAGAAATTGTATATGATGATACCCGTTTCATTAATTATATAAATAAGTTTGAAGGAGTAAAAGCAAAGTATTACAATGAAAATGAAGCTCAGGCTGCAGTAGCTCTATCTAAAAGTAAGACTGCTATCATAGATTTCTATGGTGTAGAAGGAAAACAAGGTCCCTACTATCTAAAACCTAACAATTTTGGAACCAATGTCAAAATCATATCAGGTACAGAAGAGATATTCTTAGATTCTCAATTAATGCAAAGAGGAGAAGATTATTTTATTGATTATGATGAAGGCAGCATTACTTTTTTAATCAAATATATTATATCACAACAAAATCGAATAAAAGCTACTTTTCAATATTCTGATGAATACTATCGGAAGAACTTGTATTTGTTTGAGAATAAATTCAAAATTACTGATGGACTTTCATTCTCAACCCATCATATCATGAGTATTGATGATAAAAATAATCCGATCTCCTATAGTTTTAGTGATGAGGATATCCAAACATTAAAAAATTCAGGTGATAAGCCGGTATATGTATCAGGTGAAGAAGATGTAGGATATGGTTTTGGTAAGTATAAGAAAGTCAGTATTGCTAATGAAAATTATTATGTTTATGCTCCAGAAGACAGTTTAGCCAGATACAATGTTAGTTTTACTTATGTAGGTCTTAATCAAGGGGACTATGATGCGGTCGGAATTGATATTTATGAGTATCAGGGAATTGGTCAAGGTAGTTACTTACCGTTTATAAGAATTATAGCTCCTGAATACAAAGCTAATTGGGATTTTAGAATTAATTTAGAAAAAGAATTTTACCAATTAAATTATGAAATATTATTATCAGAAAATGATAAAAACATCTATTCCAACATGGATAGTAATGATGACAATGCTTATATACATCAGGCTGAAATTGTTTTAAAACCTCCAGTTTTTTGGTTAAACCCCATTCTTACATTAAACTATCTAGAAAAAAAGAAAAACTTGTTTTCATTTTCTGATATAAGTGAATCATCTGATAATCAATTTTACTATTTTATTGCACCTGATTCACTCAGTAGCAGAAGTTATTTGGGGAAGTTTGATTTTACATTTTATGAAGCTTTAAGTAATAAATTCTATATGAATTTGATAAAACATGATGGATTTGACCGACAAATAAGATTGATCAATGAGATTGATTTTAAACAACAGAATTTGATACCTGAGATCAGATACTCTATGATAACTGGAAAACAAGTCGTTAATAATAACATACAATTGGAACTTCATAATCATCAGATTAACACAGGATGGCAAAATAAACTTGCAAAAATATTAGTTACTGGAGAATATCTGGAAAACAGAACAACAAAAAATGATACTATTCAAAATGCATATAAAAATGAAAAGAATAAAATTGAATTAAAGACTAAAGAATATCAATACACAACAATCGGATTGACTTTCAGCAAAGAAAAGCGTTTTAACTGGCAGCAAAATTATCAACTTGATTATACTTCTGCTATGTACGGTTTTGAGGGGATGTTTTCTAAGACGATGAACACTAATTCTATTCTATATGCAAGAAAAAACATCGAATATTCTCGCTCAGGTACTAATCAGAAGTTTGATTTTGCTGAGTATCGTGGTAATAACAGTTTATTAAAAGATTTTATACAATCCTATGTTAATTATTCAATCAGTAATCTGGAGTACTACCCTAAAATCAGAGAATTACAGTATGTGGGAAGTAGCTTAGGAATCTATGACAGTACAGGTGTTATGGTTGAAAATGGAGAATATGATTGGGTATATGTTCAATCTGGTTCACCTGTTCAAACAGTTGATTTAAAAGCAGATTTCAGTACAATACTCAGTTTTAACAAGATTTCAAAAGGGAGCATTCTAAAAAAGTTACAATCAGATACTTGGTTATATGTATATGAAAGTACAAAAGAATCGAATAAATATCAGGTATATCTGCTTAATACTGATTATTTGATGAAGGATTCTGTTACCGTATATGGAAAACAGATGTTTAAACAAACAGTTTGGTTTAATTATATTCCCAATAAACTTGTATTTAAATATGCGTACAATAAAGAGAATGCACTAGATAACCGCTATCAGAGTAGTATTGAAAATCGATTAGAAAGTCATGAATGGACAGGTATTTTTTCCCGGTATTTGAATAGTGATTGGGAATATTCTTTAATCACATCTAATGAATATGATTCCAAATATTTATTAAAGACAAGCTGTTTAAAGAATGAACTACGTCTAACATATAAGATAAGAAACAATATGATTATTAATACGACGTTTCTGATAAGTTCTGAAAAAAATCAAAATCAAATCTATTCGTGGAACAATCAACAAAGATCGATAAGTGAAGATATCATGATATTTATCGGAGATAAATACAGGATAAACAGTAAAATCGACTTAACTGAAAATAAATCAGACTATTCATTTAATTTATATCTTCCTGAAAATAAATTAAAAGGAATGAACTATAGATGGAATAATAATGTTTATTACCGATTTAATCAATATACTCAAATTTCCTTCGAATATTCAGGATCAGATTATCCTCAAAGAGAAGCTGTACATCAGATTCGAATGGAAGTTAAAGCTGAATTTTAATTACTTGGCTTTAAACGCATCCATCTGCTAAGTTTTTCTACGGCATCTTCAGCGGCTTTTAATATAATGTCAAGTTTTAAAGGTTTCAGGAAGTAATCATCAAATCCTGCTTCCCTTGTGGATGCAAGCTCAAAAACAGATGTATATCCTGTCATTGCATATATAATGGCGATAGGATGTTGCTTTTTTACTAGTTTGCAAAGCTCAATACCATTCATACCAGGTAGCATTAAATCAAAAAACATAATCTGAATAAAATCATTTTTTAAAATCTCTAAAGCCTCTTCAGCAGAGCTTGCTTCAACTATCTCAAAACCTTTTTTTTCAAGTAGCCTTCTAAGAAGCATTCTGATCATATCTTCATCATCGAGGATTAAAATTCGTCTGGAATTCATATTAACTCCTATTTCTAAGACAATCTAGCATTATATATCAAGTTACAAAATACATAATAATATGTCAAGAGATTATTTAATACTATCGTAGTACAGGTTGATAGCCTGGACAATCTCTTCCATTAACTCAGTTTGATTTTTGGTTTCAATATTTCGTTTATCTCCATTGTCAAAGGTAACGATAATTGAACCCAGTCCACGGCTTACTTCACGGATTTTTGGGATAACAATATTGATTTCACCTAAGTGGTTATCTTTAAAAGTAAATAAAGGTTTCATAAATTCTCCTTATAATATGATATTTTTCGTAATTGAGTTCCATTCAAGACAAAGTGATTTATCAATGCAAGCATTAAACATTAATTCTCTTTCTTTGTCCGTTTTGGGTATTTTTTGGAATACTGTTTTAGCTTCGTTTTTCATAATATGTTTTTCAATATGGGTACGTTCTGCAGAATTCATTTGTAGAAAGTGCTTGTGAGAACCGGCATTTTCTGCAAAATCAATGATATGGTAAGGTTTAACATTCTCATTCTCCCAACCCTTTTCTAGTAAGAATGAGGATCCACAGGCTCTGCTTAATAAGGCAATGCCACCATAGGGAACTGTCTCTATCTGTGCAATTCCAAATGGTTCGTAAATTGACATACCAAATTCTGCATCAGAAGCAATTCTTAAATCTGAAAAATCAGTATTTTCTGGTAATCTGTTTCCAACACGTTGTGTGTTGAATCCATATTGATTTAAAAATACAGCTTTAATGTTTCTCGATTTGGCATTAAAATAATGCAAAGACCAGAAGATATCATTTTCATAACCAACCATATCCGGCCAGTTTTCTTTATGCCAAACAGGCCATCCATATTCCTTTTCCATTTTAAAAATATCTGAATCTGGTCTTCCGGGACCTATCAAAGATGATAAGATAATAAAAAATCCTTTAATATGATTTTCATGGAAATAATTATCCAGATATTCAAGCATACTGATATCTCGCCATAAGCCTTTACTGATGACAAGTCTGGAAACGTGAGTCATAATTACATCTGGTATAAAATTAAACAAATTTTCACAATATGTTTGAATTTTCTGTCTGCTTTTTAACTTATCATTAAATTCTACTCTGTTAACTGGAATACCATTATAGGTAATGTCAATAATTGAAGAATCTACATCTGGGACAAGGTATTGAAACTCTTTTTTAACCCAATCTCCTACAGCAAAAATTTTATCAAAATGCTTGGCATATTTGATGAGCTCATTTCTTGAATTGTGTTTTTTTGAACCAAAACGCTCTTCGAGTGAGATATGCTCCTGAAGATCGGATTTTAGAATGTTATAAAAGCTGATATCATGTCCTTGATGACCTTCAACTACTACTCTGGCAGTAGATACTTCATGGGCATAGAAAAACAAGCGTTCATTTTCTCTTTTTTCTTTAAGAATAGAAAGGCAGGAACAGATACCCATATATTCATGTGAGAAATAATCAACCTGATCATCAGAAGTAAAGAAAATATTAAACACACTTCTTAAAGGTAAGGCGATTCGCAGATATTGTTCAAAATCCCAATCAGACTCGTATAACTGACAATTAAACTGAAATCTTTCCCAGAGATTAAACTTGAAAATATCAAGTAAATCTTTTCTAATAGATTTGATGCCTATCAGGATGATATCTATTGTTGTTCTTTTTGAAGGATGAATATCATCATAGATTTCTTTCTGCCCATAGACAATATCAATATTATATTTATCTACAATGACGTTTAAGCTTTTGTCATAGAGTGAATTATAGATATTGTCAAGATTGGAAAATAGTATCACAGAATCATTGCCTAATCTGTCTTTTGTATCATGACCATCTTCAAACAAAGGTCCATAGAAAAAGGTTCTGTGGTAATTTGAAAGATAGTGTTCACTGGTGCAAATGCCTGAAAGAACAGCTCCTATACCACCAATTTTCTTTGCAGCTTCGTGTGTTATGTGAATTGCTCCTTTCAAAACTACCTCCTTTTTTTACAATATAAGCAAAAAAGTTAAAAATGCTATTTTATTTCTTGAACTTCACCTTTTAGATTGTAAACTTTGATACTTTTATTTGTAATCATCAAAGCCTGAGCATTCTCATAATGATCAACATCAACTCTAATGAGTTTTCCTGAATAATCACTTGATATTTGTTCAACAACTGTATGCCCAATGAATATACGATTGACTGAAAAATAGTTTAAGATAGTATTAAAATCGCTTTGAGAGATTTTGAGGTCTGATTTATAATCCATTACCATTCCTCGATACCAGATGGGTCCATAGCTTCTCAAGAGAAATTGAATTCTATCATTCATGATTTGATGATTAAGAAAATCAGAAAAAGACTGATTAATCTCGAGAATAGTGTAATTATTCTGAATCAGTTGAAGACTAATTCCAGCATGCACGAATAATTTATCATTGATTTTTAAAATGATCTTTTTACTTCTCATCCAGCTACCAATGATCGTGTCCTGAGCATACATATCTTTTACAGGTTGATTGAGTGATTTAGCCATTGCTTTATACTTTGGATGAGCATAACGGTCATCGCCTGTCATCAGCATTAAGTCATGATTTCCAATAAGATAGTGTACTCTTCCTCCTGCCTGATAAGCCTGATAATCGATCTTATAAAGCAGATAGAGGCATTCATGAACTTTATCTCCTCGATCAACCATATCACCTACGATAACCAATTGTCCTTTAGAAAAAATCCAGTTTCCGTTTTTATCTATTACTTTATTACTCAATAGTAACTGATAAAAGGCTTCAAAATTGCCTTCAATATCAGACATCACCAGGATTTTTTCTTTTGTTGAGATGCTGTCTAAAGCAGGAATAATCTGTTTCTGTATTGGTATGATTATTTTATTCTCATTGTAATGAATATTGATGGTGTCCATATATGATTTTACAAACTCATGTGATGTTGCTGTTGAATCGTTTAACATACTAAACCTCAGTGTTTTTAGGTTTTTGTCCGATGAATAGTTTTTGTAAATCACAATTGAAGGAAGATTTGATAAGATACCCATGATAAGACTTAAAAGTATTAGTTTTTTCATTTTCCCACCAGTTGTTTAAGATAGTTTACAGTTTCTTCAAAAGAGGAAGATTCTTCTATTCGTTGTTGAAGAAATTTATTTACTTGGTCAATTTTTTCAATTGCATAGTCGATACGAGCATTTGCACCTTTTGAGTAAGCTCCGATATTGATCATATCTTCAGATTCTCTGTAAGTAGCCAGTATTTCAAATGCATTTTTTGCTTTTTCTTTATGTTCTTTATCTGCAACGCTGTTCATAACGCGGCTGATACTACTTAAAATATCAATAGCTGGATAGTGACCCTTAGCTGCAATTTTTCTGGATAATACAATATGACCATCCAGTATAGATCTAGCAGCATCAGCGATAGGTTCATCCATATCATCACCTTCAACCAGTACAGTATATAAACCTGTAATAGTCCCTTTTTGAGATGTACCAGCCCTTTCTAGTAGTTTTGGAAGTGCAGCAAAAACGGATGGTGTGTAACCTTTTGTCGTTGGAGGTTCTCCTACAGCCAGTCCTATTTCACGTAAAGCCATACAGTAACGTGTTACAGAGTCCATCATAAGTAACACATTTAAACCCTGATCTCTGAAATATTCGGCAATGGTTGTTGCAACTAATGCGCCTTTAATCCTTGTAAGAGCCGCTTGATCTGAGGTCGCAACAATGACTACAGAACGTTTTAATCCTTCTTCTCCAAGATCATTTTCAATGAAATCTCTAACTTCACGACCACGCTCTCCAATTAGTGCTATGACATTTACATCTGCTTTTGTATATCTTGCCATCATACCAAGGAGTACACTTTTCCCAACACCACTACCAGCAAAAATACCCGTTCTTTGCCCTTTTCCACAAGTTAACAGTCCATCAATTGCTCTTATACCCAATTGTAATGGTTTTGTGATACGTTCTCTCGTAAGTGGATTTGGGGGAGAAGCATAGACTGATCTTTTTTCTTTCAATTTCAGATATTCTTTTTCGTCTATCGGATTACCCAGACCATCAAGTACTCTGCCCTTGAGTTCATCACCAACAGAAACGGAAAACGGTTCTCGAAAGGTTGAAACCCTGTTTCCTGGTGCAATTCCGTATAATTCTTTTAATGGCATAAGCAATGTTTTTTCATTTTTAAAGCCAACCACTTCTGCTTGATGTACCGTTCCATCATTGGTATGGATATAACAGATGTCACCAATTGAAGCAGAGGGACCTAGTGATTCAACAATCAAACCAATGATTTGTGAAACAGTTCCATTTTGTTTGATTGAATTGATTTTTGAGAGGATGTCTGTGTATTTTTTTATGTTGAGTTTATTCAGCATTTTTTAGCAGTTTTCTTTTAATTTCCTCAAATTGTGTATCAATATCAGCATCAATTGATCCAGATTTGTATTCTAATCTACATCCTCCTGGTGTAATTTCAGGCGTATTGACAATCTCAATCTGTTTAGGTAAATCTATTTGAAGATTAAGTTTGTTAATGTTTTCTTTTACGGTTAACCAGTCTTTTGGATTGACCAGAATTCTGACTTCTTCACGTTCATTAAGAAGATTTAACGCATTTTTTAGGACATTAAGAATAATAACCGGATTAGTTTCAATTTCTGTATCAATGACTTTTCTTGCCATCGTTATGACAAAGGCTAAAAGTTCTTGTTGTTGGTCTTCCTTTATCTGGTCAATTTGCGAACTAAGGTTTGCTGTTAGCTGATTTAGAATGTTAAGGGTTTGATTAACCTGAGTTTGGAGTTGTTGTTGAGCTTGTTGAATACCGGCCTTTACACCTTTCTGAAATTCTTCTTTTTTTTCCTGTAGTAAGCGGGTATTCAACTGATTAATCGCTTCATCAACATGATATTGAATCATTTGATTGATGAGGTTTAGTTGATAATCGTTAAAAATGCTTTTAGATGGATCAGGATGAGATTTACTTTTAGAGGCAGATTTTACAGGCAATCCAGGTTTTATATTAAAATAATAGGGTTCATTTGAATGATAGTTACTCATGATATAACTTCCATTGTATATATATCATGTATTTTACTGGGGGAAAAATAAGAGATTAGAACTATGAGGGTTTGTTTTTTACAAATCTTACTGTACAAAGTCTTCACCACCCTTGCTGAGTTGAATTTCACCAAGCTCTTCCTTCTTACGGATAATATCAAGAATAGTCTGTTGAGCTGCTTCTACTTCACGTAGTCTTACAGGACCAGCGTATTCCATTTCTTCTTTTATAATAGCAGCACCGCGTTCTGAAATGTTTTTAAATATTTTTGCCTGGACTTCGTCATTTACACCTTTTAATGCCATTGCCAGATCTTTCTGATCAACATCTCGTAAAATCATTTGAATTGTTCTGTCATCCAGATAAAGGATATCTTCAAAGACAAACATCAAATTTTTAATCTCAGTTGCCAGTTTTGGATCTTTAGAAGAGATCGCTTCGAGAATAGAACGTTCAACAGTAGATCCAACCAGATTGATAATTTCTGCTGCAGAGCGTACTCCACCAAATTGACTGCCCTGTTGAGAGAAGTCAATACGTTCTTCGAGGATTTGCTCTACAGTATTAATCATTTCCTGAGATACTCTTTCCATTGCAGCAAAACGTATGATGACATCATTTCTAAGGTCTTCAGGTAATTCAGCTAAGACATTTGCAGCCTGAATTGGTTCAAGTTGGGTTAAGACAAGTGCAATTGTCTGAGGATGTTCTTTCTGAATAAAGGTCAGAAGCTGGGTTGAGTCCACTTGTTTCAGGACATTGAAACCTTTAACCTGGAGAAGTCGCTGGATTTTTTTAATAATCTCCATTGCTCTGACATCTCCTAAGGCATTTTGTAGCAATTCTTTAGCATATTCTATTCCGCCCAGTGAAATATACTCCTGTGCTTTAATCATTTCATAAAATTCTTCAAAAACAGCTTCAGAAATTTTAGGTTCGACTGCACTCACTGATGCAATTTTTGCTGTAATCATTTCTACATCGGTATCAGACAACATTTTAAAGACATTTGATGAGGCTTCTTTACCTAAACCAATCATTAAAATAGCAGCTTTTGTCGGTCCATTCATGCCTTTGATCAAATCTTGATACATTGCTATTGTTTCAGGGTCAAAATGGAAATCAAAATTCATTTTATCCTCTTATATCTTAAATAAATAGTAGATGTCATTTCTTTTCCTTATTTTGAAGATTTGCCAATGGATTATTTTCAATCAACCAGCTTTTTATCAGACGAACTGCCACTTCAGGATTTTCAATGATAAACTTTTGAATCGCTTCTTGTAAAAGAATCGCTTCAGTTTGCTCTATTTCAATATCTTTCATAGGTTTATATGTATATGATATCTTGCCTTCACCCATTGGCATTCCTTCTTCTCCTTCATGATAAAAACCTTCCCCAACACCAGTGCCTTCAGCAAAAGCGGGGCGTAATTCTTCTTCTTTTTCAAGCTCAGGTTCTGGAATAGCAAATATTTTTTTGAACTGGGAAATTAGTATAAAAATTAGAACTATTAGAATAACTACAACAAAAGCTTTTTCTGCAATATCTATCAGTTTTTGAGTTCTGACTTCTTTTTCCTGTTCTGTTTTGATTAATTCAACTTCAGTATTGTCAAACAAGAAGGAGTTTACGACTAACTGGTCTCCTCTGTTTGTATCAAAACCAACTGTATTCTGTACTAACTGTTGAATACCCTGAATTTCTTCAGGAGTTCTTTCAATGTATTCTTTAATTGTCTTTCCTTCTTTTTCTTCGAGTTTTGTTTTATAATTTAAATTAACAGCAACAGTCAAACGTTTAACACTACCTGTTTGATTAATAATCTTTTGCATAGTTGAGTTTATCTCGTAGTTTGTTATCTGATGTTCGTTTACGTTAGATATACTGTCTTTAACATTAGTCATGTTATTTGACTCTAATTCTTCTGAACGAACAACCTGGCCTTCCGGATCGTATTTTTCGATTGTTGTTTCTACCTGATCGAAGTTCAATTCCGCAGTAACTCTAACCACAGAGTTGTTAGGCCCAAGAATTTGATCAAGCATAGACTGAACTTTTAAAGATACTTTGTTTTCATATTCAGATTGTATTTTTAGTTGTTTACTGGATAATCCAGTGATACCATCATCAAAAGATTCAGTCAGAATTTTCCCATTTTGGTCGATAATAGTAACTTTTGAGGGTTCAAGACCTTCGATTGCTGAGGCTATCAGATTTGTAATTCCTGTTATCTGTTTTTCAGAAAGGCTTTGTTTTGTATTGATCATTACCGATGCAGAAGGGGGTTGCTGGTCTTCTTTAAAAATCTTTTCTTCTGGGAAAACAAGGTGAACCCTGACATACTCAATCCCGCTGATTGACATGATAGTTCTCTGAAGTTCTCCTTCCATTGCTCTTCTAAAATTGACCATTTGCTGGAATTCGGTTGTTCCTAGTTGTGTTTTATCAAATATCTCAAATCCAATACCCTGATTTTTTAATCCAATACTTTCGGACGCAAGACTGATACGAGTTGCCGGCACCTGATCTGCAGGTACATAGATAGAGGTTCCATTATCTTGAATCTTATATGGAATTTTTTGTTCATCCAGTTTTGTAATAATCGTTTGAGCGTCTTGTGGCGTTAATTTGCCAAAAAGAAGACTATATTCAACCTTTGTGCTCCAGGTAATTAACCAAATTATAACTGTCATTGTTAAAGCAATCAGAACAGCGAGTAGAACTCTCTGTCTTAATTCCATCCTTAAATAAACATCTCTCAGTTTACTGGATACATGATTTATTCGATCTTTCATATTTCTCCTGATTTATAATACTAGCTGTTATTGCAAACGCTAGGATTTGTTCAGAAATTACATAGGTGTTTTCATCACTTCTCGATATGCTTCAAGCATTTTATTCCTGATTTCCATAACCATTTCAAAGCTCATGCTTGCTTTTTCAACAGCTGTCATCACTTCATGGGCATCGATTTCTTCGCCTGCAATAATCTTTTGAATATCTTTATCAGCTTCAACCTGCATATCATTCGCATCTTTAATGTATTTCTTAAGAGTATCACTAAAGGATACTTCCTCCTGGTTAGGTTTATGTTGAGGTTTTACGATTGTATTCTCAATATCTCTTATCTGATTGATTGCAGATAATCTTGGATCAGACATAATACCTCCTATAGTTTGATATCAATCTGACTGCCTTTTAACAGTTCAGTTGATTTTAGACTATTATAATAAGGAATAGTTTGTTTGTCAACTGATAAATCACCAAAAACCTCTTTTAATACTTTTTTTTCATCGTTACTAAGAAAATCTTTGAGCTCTGAGCTACTAATATCACGAATTTCAAGGATTTGAGTATTTGGTTGATTTTCAGGAATAACCTGTTGTTTTGTAGGATTGTTACTTTTATATAATTCAGTATATTTTTGATAAATATTGGATGTATTACTCAGATGTGATTGAACATTACTGATTGCCATTTTTACCTCTTTTCTTGCCTGTTAAATCAGAAGTAATGCATTTTATATTTTAAGTGCATTACGAATCATATCTTTTGAACTGTTTAACGCTGTGACGTTTGCTTCATAAGACCTGGAAGCAGAAATCATCTCTACCATTTCCTGAACAATGTTGACATTTGGCATGGCAACATAACCTTTTTCATTTGCATCAGGATGTGCAGGGTCATAAATCATTTTAAATGCAGAAGGATCTTTGGCTATTTCAGCGATATGTACACCAATACGTGGCTTTTCATCTATATAATTAAATTTTTTATCAGTCATATGAACTGAATTTGTCTCGGTCATATCGATACGGTTGGGTTTGAAATAATCACTAAATTTTCTTTCTTTATCACCCGCTTCAATCTGTACGATTTTTCTTCTGTAAGCTTCTCCATTTTCTGTTTTTGTTGTCTCTGCATTCGCTATGTTTTCAGCAATCGTATTCATTTTTGTTCTTTGGACAGATAATCCCTGAGCGCTAATGCCCATTGTACTGAAGAGAGATTTTGTTATCATGATTTACCTCTATCTTCCTCTGATTGCGCTTTTAATGTTTGCATATCTTTTCATAACCAATTTTGTACTCATTTCATAACGAAGGTTATTTTCAGCCATTTCAGCCATTTCTTTATCGATATCTACATTGTTTAACCCTGTGTCGTTGACTGGATTATTTCTAAGAGATACGACAGGATCAACTGAAGTAAGTGATTTTCTGCCTAAATCCATATGTTCACTATTTGTTTGATAACCTTTGATATGACTTGATGAGAGGGCTTTTTTATATTCTTCTTCAAAATCGACTTTTTGAGCCTTATACCTAGGAGTCATTGCATTTGCAATATTGTTGCTCAGGGTTTTGTGTCTTAAAGAATACACATTCATGCTTTGTTCAAGATCAGGGCATGCCGTTCTATCGAATAGTAAATCAGTTATCATTTTTCCTCCGTCTTGATTAATGGTATTGCAATGTATATGCCAGAATGTTTTGATATAATAATGTATTGAAAAATAATAAGTTAAAAACCGTAATGCTTGCAGTAATTTTTTGTAAGAAAAAAATTCTTCTAAGCTTGAAGAAAAATATTCATTATAGCATTATGATTGCCATAATTTTATCGCTTAACAAGAAGGGCTAAACACAATAAAAATACTTTTTGAAACAGATAAAATTGAAGTGACTTTTGAGATTATTTTTGATTAACTAGAATTTGAAATAGTTGATTTATCTCTTTTAAATACTTTTTTTTACTAAAGAATTCAACAGCATATTGTCTGATTTTATCTTGATTATATTCTGCTAAATGTTGTTCCATATAGTTTAACGCTTCATACAAGGCTTCAACTGAATCATTTTCGATTAGTAATCCTGTATCAGAAGTCATGATTTCTTCTGGCCCACCACATTTGCTTGCTATCGCAGGAATTCCACAAGCTAAGGCTTCAATAAGGACAATACCAAAGCTTTCGTTACGGCTAGAAAGTACAAAAAGATCTAACTGATGATAAAAAGCCGGTAAGTCTTCTGGTTTTTGAGAACCATAAAAATGGCAGTTTTCAATAATGCTTAAATCTCCGGCAAGACTTATATAGTGATTAAAGAAAATCCCTCCACCAACAATATGAACTTTGTATTTGAACTGACATCGACTCAAAGCTGTTAGGAGTATATCAAGTCCTTTGTTATGATTGTAAAAATTACCTACAAATCCAATATGAAGATTTGTTTTTCGAATATGATTTTTATCTGGTAGAAACACTGTCTCGTCAAAGAAGTTATGGATTACTATGATTTTTTTATGTGAGAAGTCTTTTATTTTGAAAGCTGCCTTATGGCTTACAGAAATGACTGTATCAGCATTTTTAAAAGCTAATAAACTGAGCTTTTTATGAATATAACTACGAAAATGAGATTCAAATACACCTGCATGTTCAGTAATCACATAAGGTTTTTTGTAAAACAATTTCATAAAAAAACCAATGACTCCTGCTGGATAAGTATAATGACAATGATATATATCAAAGGCATTATGTCTCATAATTTTCATTAAAATAATCAAACTGATAATCAGATAGCTTAGCTGATTAAAGACTGGTAAAGTTTTTGATATATTTAAATGATGAATATTAAGGCTTAGATCTGTCATTTTTGTCAGATGAATTCTTGGAATTAATGTTTTATTTTTGCTCTCATTTTTGAAAATAAAAAGATTAACCTGATGTTGCTGACTGAGGGCATAGGCTTGTTCTTTAATAAAAATACCTTCGACAGGATTGTGCAAATGAGGATAATTTGCCGTAATTACACAGATTTTCATAAAAATGATTTACAAATTTTAGTAACGATGTATCTTTTTAATGTCAATTGCCTGATAGCCTTTGTCGTTTCTTTTTATAACAGTAAATTCAAAGATATAATCACGGTTTGGCAGTGTATGAATATCAATAATTTCTGACATTTGAGATTCATGTACAAAAGCTGTTTCATATGGAGAATCAAGTTTTCGGGTATCAGTGACCCATAGCCCTCCATTTATGTTCTTCAGATATCTCATAAATCCATACCCTTTGTCAGCGAACCAGTTATAGCAAATACCTCTAACTCTACTACCTTCAGTACCCCATGGTTTTGTGATATCATTATCAGAGGTGAGCAAATCAGGAACCAGATAGCCTGAAGTAAATACATCTGCTTCTTTTTTTAAGTCAGAAGACACATTATTAAACGCAAGTACCTCAACACGACATCCTTTATTTTGCAAAGCTTTAACTACTTGTAAAAAATCTCCGTCACCAGTTGCCAATAAGACATAATCGAGTCTGTCTGATTGAAGAAGTGAATCAACTGCCATATCCAGATCTGCATTGGCTTTCCCAAATCGTGTATTATTTTCATCATAATACCATTTGACTTTTTTAACAATCACTTTAAATCCAAAATCTCTTAAAATGGCATGGAAATTATCTGATTTTTCTTTATAGTCATGGTCGCTTTTTGCTTTTTCTTCATCATGAGCCACATAGGCATTCAACCGCATTGCTATCCCCTGATTTCTGCATGCAAATTCTCTTAATACATCATAGTGCATACCATATCCGCCATTTTGAGCAATATTAGATACATCTACATATACCCCGACTTTTTGTTGTCCAACTTTTTCCATAATCTGTTATCCTCTTTTAAATATATTTAATGATTTGATTTTTTTGCTTTTGTTAGCAAATGTTCTGATAAAAAACTGTTGATAATCATCGCTTGAATCTCTGCATTCAACTCCACACTGAGTGGGGTAAACCAGTAAGAAATTGTTTTTAATAAAATATTTGTTGAGATATTTAGATATCTTTGGCATGACTGAATTGTATGAAACACTTCCTTCTCTGCTCATGAAAATGAAGAGACCATCATTGTTCTGAACCTTAGAAGAAATAATGAGGAAATCGTTCCAGTCAAAAAACTCGATTTGTTCAATTTCTATATGTTTTTTCTTTTTATAATCGTTAATAAAATTATGAGTATTATTGTGTGCAAAAACAATTAACTTAATACCATTATTTAAGGATAAATTCCATAATCTGACTATTATTAGAGGAAAGCCTTGTTCTTTTTCTGCATTTTCAGGGAATACAACTACCAGACGTTTTATCGTATTAAATGGTTGAACTGAGTGATATATAAATATATTGGTGTTACATTTCGATAAAATACCTTCAGTTATTTTTCCGAGAAAACTATCTGTGAGACCTTTTTTGTGATGTAAGCCTAATACCAAATCAGTGATTTTTTGTTCAAGCACAACATTATATATTCCATTTGATATGTTAAAATCATATCTGAGTAATTCATGGATATTCTGATCAGCCCCTGCAACAATTTTAGATGCCTTACTAAGTAATTCTTTAGCTTTTTTTTCTGCATCCTGGTTTTGCTCATATGTCATTAAAATTTTCAATGCATAGAGGTTGTTCTTTGCTTGTTTATTTTTTATGGATAAGCCAAGATGAATAAGCTCTTCTACACTTTTATCCAAACTGATGGGAATAAGTACTTTTTCATCAAAACCAGAGGATTCTAGCTGACTTTCAGAGTTATTTTGCAATGATAAATGATATGCTCCCTTTTGAGTAGAAAATGAGGCAATTGTACATGTAAACAGAATCATTAGAATTGTTCCATCAAGCACTTCTGTACTCAGCAAACGAATTGCTTCACCGTCAGGAGATGTGCCTAAAATGATGTTATAGCCAACAAGTACTGCTGCCAGAGTAGCAGCGGCCTGTGAATTACTTAAACCAAATATAACGCGCCTTTGATCATCCGAAAATTTGAAAGTCTTTTGCGTAAAATAAGCTGCTAAAAATTTAGAAAAAGTAGCAACGCTTATCATTGTAAATGCAATAGCGATCGTTTGCAAGTCTGTAAAAATCACCTTAAAATCTATCAGCATTCCTACTCCTATCAGAAAGAAGGGAATGAACAATGCATTGCCAATAAATTCAATACGATTCATTAATGGAGAAGTATGGGGAATAAGCTGATTTAAAGCAAGACCAGCTAAAAAAGCGCCTATGATTGCTTCAAAACCAGTTATCTCTGCAAGGAAAGCAGATAGGAATACCAACGCTAATATAAATATATATTGAGAAACATTATCATCTACAATTTTCAGATATTTTCTGGCAATATAGGGAATCATAAATATTATTGCCAGGCTCAGCATCACCATATTAATGAATAGTTGAATCCAGAATTGAGAGGTTATGGTGCTTTTAGTCATCCCAACAACTATTGCTAACACCAGCAAAGCGAGCACATCAGTTATCATTGTACCACCGATGGCAATCGTAACTGCTTTATTTTTTGTTATTCCGTATTTAGTGATAATCGGGTAAGTTACAAGTGTATGAGATGCAAAGAGACTGGCTATCAAAACTGAAGAAAGCAACGGAAATTTTAAAAGATAAAAACTACTTAAGATACCCATGATCATAGGTATTGTAAATGTATATGCTCCAAAAATTACACTTTTATGACTGTTTTTTTTAAAATCAGCCAAATCAATTTCAAGTCCTGCTATAAACATAATGTATAGAAGTCCGACTGTTCCGAAAAGAGTAATACTACTATCTCTCAACATGAGATTTATGCCATTAGGCCCAATTAGTGCACCTGATAAAATGAGCCCAATCAGATGAGGTATCTTGATTCTTTTAAATACCCAAGGCATAATCAAGATGATAAAAAGGAGCAGTGAGAATTTCAAGACAGGGTTTGTAAGCGGGAAAAAACTGCCTAGATGAGATTCAACCATTAATAGCTTCCTTTGAATATCTCTTTATTTGTATTCACAATTAGTTATCTTTTTCTCTTTAATCAAAATCAAAAAGTCTTTTATCATTCAACCTCCAGATTTGTTTATTGTCCCATTTTAATTTTTTTTGGATTTTTAGCAAGAGAAATTTCTATCTTTTATTATATTGCATAATAATAGCTTGACTTATAAGCAATGGTTTAAAAAATAAATTTGGCATTAGCTTTCATTTGATTTAGATTGTCAATAAACAAAATACGTTAGGATTGTATGGGAAGAATTAAAATATTAGCAGAAGATGTTACCAATAGAATTGCTGCCGGAGAGGTTATTGAAAGACCCTTTTCTGTTGTGAAAGAATTAGTTGAAAATAGTATAGATGCTCACTCTACTCAGATTATTGTTCATATTGTTAATGGTGGTCGTGATCTGATTCAAATTATTGATAATGGGATTGGTATGAGTGAAGAAGATGCTCAACTAGCCTTTGAGCGTCATGCTACCAGTAAGATTCGTAAAGTTGAAGACATCATACACATTAACAGTTTAGGCTTTAGAGGGGAAGCAATACCCAGTATTGCTTCTGTAAGTCATTTTACTCTGATTACAAAAACAGATGAGGTAGAAACTGCTACAGAAATTGTCTATGATTCTGGTAAGTTACAGCTAATACGTCAGACTTCAGCAAAAAAAGGTACTCAAATTACTGTAAAAAAACTCTTTATGAATATTCCTGCCAGAAGAAAATTTTTAAAGACTGAGCCTGTAGAATTTAAGCATATCTTGAATTATATGCATTATCAGTCGGTATTATATCCAAAGATTAGTTTTGTTTTGACCCATAATGGTAAAGAAAAATTTAACTATCCTGCAGTAGAAACTATCGATCAGCGTTTACTTGATATTTTTGGAAGTGGTTTCAGTCAGATCAATTTTCTGAGGATTAACAAGTCATGGAATGCTGTTCGGATGAGTGCTTATATAGAACTGATTGAGAATACAGAAAAAAGGGTAGAGGATATTCATTATCTGTTTGTCAATGGTCGATATATCCATGACAAGACTGTTTTTGCCGCTTTAAAAAGTGCTCTGGAACCCTTTTTAAAGAAGTATAATTATTTTCAAATGGGAAAACTACCAATGTATATTCTTTTTTTAGATATTGATCCTGAACAGGTCGATGTGAATGTACATCCTGCAAAGCTAGAGATTAGATTTAGAGACAATCAGTTGGTATATCAGTTTGTCAGACAAACAATTATAGAAGCTATTGACGAGTATGAAAAGCAGAAATACGAAATTGTTAGGCAAAAAGTTACTTCAACAAATCCTGAATCTCCGATTACCCCTTTTGAAAAGCAAATTATCAAAAAAACAGTTGATAGAGATTTTTTTAATCAAAAAAATCAAATTATACAGAATACACAGAGGCTTTCATCTCAAAGTACTTTAAGAGGACATGAACTGACTTTGAATAACTATAAATCTGAGGATAATACTTTAATACAAGCTGATGATAAAAAGCACATAAACGGTCAAGATGATATTTATGCTTTTCACAATCAAAATATCACTTCTATAGCAAATGAAAAGAGTAAAACGCTAAACAATCAGGAAATTCCTTCGGTATGGCAGGTACAAAAAGATGAGAAACCTTTGCCATTGGGAATTTATGAAACAATTTTTCAAAATGTGGATGAATATAGTAATATGTGGCAGGTAAATTTTCTCTATATTTTTTTACAGGACACGACAGGTATCTATGTCATTGACCAGCATGCAGCTCATGAACGGATCATTTATGAAAAAATGATCAGACGAATGCAGGGAGAAAAGGCCGTCAGGCAGAGACTTTTATTTCCTGTTGTAGTTGATTTGCCACACTATCTGGCAGAATCAGTTTTTTCTTTAATTGAAGAAAATCTGCCTGTTTTTGAAAAGATAGGGTTTAATATTAAGACTTTTAGTCAGAATTCAATTGTGATTGATGAAATACCTCATGAACTCGATGATTGGGATGGTGGTGATGTTTTTATTGATTTGATCAGACAGTTACAACAGGAATTCACAATGTATGATGATTTTAGAGATTCTCTTGCTAAGTCAATGGCTTGCAAGGCAGCTATAAAGGCTGGAAAACGACTTCAAAAGCGCGAAATGGCTGTCTTAATTCAGGATTTATATAAATGTAATGAGCCTTTTTATTGTCCGCATGGCAGACCTCTTATTATTAAAATTGAGTATTACGAACTGGAAAAGAGGTTTAAAAGAATATGATACCTCTAATTATTATACAGGGTCCTACAGCTTCAGGAAAAAGCGTATTTGCGATAGAACTGGCCGAACAGCTTCAAACAGAGATAATTTCTGCTGATTCTCGGCAAGTTTATCGTTTTATGGATATTGGAACTGCGAAAGTAAGCAAGAATGAACAGCAAAGGGTGAAACACCATTT
Source organism: Candidatus Cloacimonadota bacterium (assembly GCA_029564175.1). GTDB lineage: Bacteria > Cloacimonadota > Cloacimonadia > Cloacimonadales > WRIO01 > JAGOCT01. The sequence continues at coordinate 5,833 of JAKQQL010000183.1, read as the reverse complement.
GATTGACATTGTCAATCCTGATGAAAAATATAGCGCTGGCAATTTTATAAAAGATGCTTCAGATGTGATTTTAAAACTCCATCACCAACAAAAAATACCCATAATTTGCGGTGGAACAGGTATGTACATCAAAGCCCTGACGGAAGGGTTATTTGAACATGAACCCATCCCTAGTACAATCAAAGATGAACTTTATGAGATTTACTGTCAAAAAGGACTTGATACTCTTTATGATATGCTAAAAGAGTATGATCCCGTTTCAGCAAGCAATATTTATCCCCAGGATAAGCAAAGAATTTTAAGAGCTCTTGAAGTTTTTAAAGCAACAGGAAAACCAATTAGAGCTCATTGGGATGAACAGCAAGAGAGAAATCCTTATCGTGTTTTTAATATTTTAATCAACCCCGATCGTTCTGAACTTTATCAGCGAATCAATGAGAGAATGGACAATATGTTGAGAATTGGCCTGATAGAGGAAATCCACTCTTTAATTGATATGGGCTATAATGAAAATGATTTTGGACTCAACAGTGTAGGGTACAAAGAGTTTTTCCCTTTTTTAAATGGCAAGGCTTCTCTCTCGATTTGTCTCGAGCTTGCAAAACAGCATTCACGAAATTATGCAAAAAGACAAATCACTTGGTATAAAAAATGCAATTTTAATTTTGCTTTTTTAAAAAAATACATTAATATATCTGAGATTATTCATGAAATAGAGTGTTTTTTAGAAGTGGAGAATGTATGAGTTTAGCCTCTGTGAATGGCTTTTTAATTTCAAAATTAGATTATCTATTGGAATTAGCAGTATTAACACACGATGAAACAATCATCTGTGCTGAAGAATCTATAAAAAAAGATGTTTTAGTTCAAATTATTGACGATACCTTATTGTTACAACATGCAATTAATGAGAATATTATCGTTAATAATAACGAAGTGGAAGAAAATTTTTTTAAAACATTACTTGATTTAAATTCACGTTATGATTTTGCAGAGTTTATGATTGAAAATCATGTAACAGAAAATGTGTTAATGAACCATGTAAAAAATCATCTGATTATTAAAAAATTTATACACGACAATATAAAAAAAGAGATTGAAATTCCAGATGATAAGCTTTTAGAATTTTATCAGGAGAATATAAATGCTTTTGAATGTGAAGACACTGTCCGAATTTCTCATATATTGGTAGAAGATTTTGATCCACAGGCCTTAGAAAAAATCACTCAAATGCGTAAAGAAATCAATACTCCGGAATCCTTCTTCAAAAAAGTCAGAGAGTGTTCTGAATGTCCTACCTGCTGTCAATCCGGTGATTTAGGTTATTTTGTCAAAGGAGAACTGATTCCTGAACTTGATGAAGTGGTCTTTAATATGAATCATCATGAAATCAGTCAGCCTATCAAGTCAAAGTATGGTTATCATATCGTGATTATTACTGACAAACGAAAACACAATAAAACCCCATTTGATAAAATTAAGAATGCACTTAAAGAACAACTGATCGAGATTGAAGCAGAACTAAAATTGGTTAAGCTGTTACGTGAGTTAAAAGAAAAATCCAATATTGAGATTTACATTGAAATATAGATAGATTTTAGTATTATTTTTGCCAAATTATAAATCAGATTTTTTCAGCTTATTAGTTACTTATTTTATTTTTACTGGATTTGAGTGTTTTAAACGGGAGTAGATAAGGTATTATAAAATTTAATAAAAAAGTGCAACGGTGGGGAGACCGTTGCGACTTTTAGCTTTTGGAGCTTTGGGGAGGGTATATGTTTTTTACAGAATCAGAGATTCTGCAAAGTGATTAACCAATATAAATTGCCTTAAATGGACAGGAACTGACACATGCACCACATTTGATACATTTATCCTGAAGGATTTCGTGCGCCTCTTTTACCATTCCGACAATTGCACCATTTGGGCAAACTCTGGCACACTTTGTACAACCTTTACATTTATCAGGATCAATATGGAATTGTCTTAAAGCCTGGCATTCACCTGAAGGACATTTTTTATCCACGATATGAGCGATATATTCATCTCTAAAGTATTTAATAGTTGACAAAATCGGATTTGGAGCTGTTTTTCCAAGACCACATAGAGAAGCGTTTTTAACCACGACAGCCAGTTCTTCCAATGTTTTTAAATCATCCATTGTCCCTTCACCAGCAACGATTTTTTCCATAATTTCCAACATTTGTTTGGTTCCAACACGACAAGGAATACATTTTCCGCAACTTTCATCCTGAGTAAAACTCATAAAGTATCTGGAAATTTCCACCATACAGGTTGTTTCATCCAGAACAACCAACCCGCCTGAGCCTACCATAGCACCGGCTCTTTGTAAAGAATCATAATCCATTGGCATGTCAAGGTGTTCTTCTGTTAAACATCCGCCTGAAGGTCCGCCAATCTGAGCGGCTTTGAATTTCTTACCGTCTTTAATACCGCCACCGATATCAAAGATGATTTCACGTAAAGTGATACCCATTGGAACTTCAACCAGACCGGTATTTTTAATTTTTCCGGAAAGAGCAAATATTTTTGTACCACGGCTGTTTTCGGTGCCTAAAGTAGCATACCACTGCCATCCGTTTTTCAGGATATGAGGTACAGAACCGTATGTTTCCACATTGTTGATATTGGTAGGTTTGTCAAATAAGCCTCTTTCAGCAGGGAATGGTGGCTTAGGGGTTGGCATACCGCGTTTTCCTTCGATAGAAGCGATTAGTGCACTCTCTTCGCCACATACAAAGGCACCGGCTCCCTGAGCGATTTTAAGGGTGAAATTGAAACCTTTACCCATAATGTTTTCGCCTAAGAAACCCACTTCCATTGCCTGGGCAATCGCTTCTTTAAGACGTTGGATAGCAAGGGGATATTCAGCACGAACGTAAACGTAACCTTCCTGAGCACCAACTGCATACGCAGCTATTGCCATACCTTCGATGACTTTATGAGGATCACCTTCCAATAATGAACGATCCATAAATGCACCCGGGTCACCCTCATCCGCATTACAAACGACATATTTTACTGGTTCTTCCTGCTTAGCAGTCAGTTGCCATTTGATACCGGTTAAGAAGCCACCGCCGCCACGACCGCGAAGTCCTGCTTTTTTCACTTCATCAACGACTTCAGCAGGTGTCATTCCAAACAAACATCTTTTCAAACCAAAATAAGAACCGGCAGCAACTGCATCATTGATATTTTCTGCATCAATCATACCTGATTCACCTAATACACGGCGGGTTTGTTTTTTATAAAAACCAATTTCATCTGCATAAGGAGTATTATCAAAAGCCAGCTCATTAATGATTTCACCGTTTAAGATTGTTTTATTAATAATATCTTCTACATGATCCGGAGTTACTCTTACGTAGAATATTTTTTGAGGGAAAATCTCTATGATCGGTCCCATTTCACAAAAACCACGACAACCGGTTTCGATTAAATGGATATCCTTTTCCAAACCTTTTTCTTTTATAACCTGGTCAAACTTTGTTTTAAGCGGAATCTCTCCGGAAGCCTGACACCCAGTACCTTTACACATCGCAATCTGACATTTGAAAGTACCTGATTCTTTACGGTATGTACCAGTCATTTTTTCAGCAATTTCTGTTTCTTCAGGAGATATTTCCTGTAAACCAAGCATGTAACGGCAATAAGTTTTGCTGGGTTGTTCAGGATGGTATAAGATTTGTTCGTCTAATGTATTGTGGAAGTCTTTCATTGTACATCTCCTTCTTTTAATTCTTCAATAATACTTAATAATTTATCAATTTTTACCTGACCATAAATATGACCATCAGCGATTAAGGCAGGAGCCATTGCACATGCACCGATGCAGGCAACTGTTTCCAAAGTAAGAAATTTATCATCTGTTGTGTGTTTTTCATCAGATAAATCAAAATCTTTACGGATTCTGTCGATTAGTTCTTTAGCTCCCCTGACATGGCATGCGGTTCCGTCACATACCTGAATGATGTGTCTGCCTTTAGGTTCTGTAGAGAATTGTGCATAGAAAGTAGCTACACCATAAATGCTTGATAGTGGTAACTCCATCTGTGCTGAGATATGTGTCATAATTTCTTCAGGCAGATAGCGATATTTTGTTTGTACAGCCTGTAATACAGGAATGAGTGATGTTCTGCTTTTTCCATATTGAGCGATGACTTCTTCAACCCATTTCAGTTGTTCTACCATTGTTTCTTCGATCATTGTTCCTCCCGTTTGATCTTTCTATTTTTTTTAATAATATTCTAATTCGACTTTTTTATTTAATTTACTGAGATACTTAGCAATATCTTCGGTAATCTTTGTCTTTAAACCAAATTCTTTTGGAATTCCCGGGTTTTGGTGTGCCGGATTCATGGATTGTCCTACCAGAAAAGTGATTTCATCTGAGTTTAACAATTCCTTCATCAGTAAACTCACACCATCATGATTTCTGTCTAAAACCTGTAACGGGATCTCTTTTTCCTTTTTTAACTCTTTTAAAATGGTGCTCATGGTAATAATACCTTCTGTTACCAGATCGATCCCTTTAATCGTTCCAATCGGCGGAATACCTGGTTTTATGGAATCCATATCAACGCCTACTTCACGACCCAGGATACGACCCACGATATTACTGGTAGTACCGCCACATACTATCTTTTTGGTATCTTCGTTCATAAAACGGTTAACCACAAATTTATCAAGATCTTTTTTTGTAGGTGCACCGATAAGCACTTTAATTTTTCTCTTTTCTCTGATTTTGATCACTGCAACCGAGGTATCATCACCAGGTTTATCTGCATAAAGCTGTTTGGCAATATTCGTGAGTTCATAAGCCAGTTCATGTGCAGTTAATGGTTTTTGGATTATTCTTTCAATAAACTCGGCAATTCTTTCCCATGACCAGCCTAAATTCCAAACACCACCAATACCGGCATGAACTTCTCCGTCACTCATCAAAATCAACCAGTCTCCTAATTCTAAAGGAATAACGGCTTCATTGATATTTTTACCTCTGATATTCAGGGTATCATATTTAATTGGGAAAATCTTGTTGTTTTTTACCAGAATCGCAGGCGGATTATCATATTCAACCAAATGAACTTTTCCTGAATTGTGTAACTGAGCTACTGAAAAGGTACTGTAAGCCAGTTTTCTGTATGAACAGGTAGGTAAAGTTTCAATGAGTGTTTCAACCACATCATCCAGATCACAGCCGTTCTTAAGCATAACGGAGATAATTCTGGAAGTCAGAGTTGCTAAGATGTTTGCTTTGACTCCGCTGCCCAATCCATCAGAAAGAATCACTGTAGAACTGACACCATTTTTATGGCTGATGATGGAATCACCACACAATTCTTCATTGAATTTATTGATTTGAGCTGAAGCGATTTCAAAAAAAAGGTTTTCCATGACTATTCCTTTGTTTCTTCGCGGAAGACTTTCATGAGGTCAAGCAAAATGACCTTTGTTTCAGCTGTAGTTTCACCAAGGAGAGATGCAATTTCCTGAGCCACACGCATTTGTTTATGAATTACTTCATTGGCTTTTTCTATTGTTTTTTCCTTTAGTGCATTGATTCTTTCTCTGTTTTGTGATTTCTGGGTAATATCAGTTACGATAACAACATGCATTCCTTCTTCTACCAGATCGAAAGAAATCACTTCAATCTCTTTATTGAGTTTTTCAGAAGTTACAAGGATAGGGGGTTTATCGCAGTATTCAGGATTAAATATATCGGCATCAATATAAAGCCGGATGTCCTGATTAATAATTTCAGAATATTCAGGTAAAGTAAAGATGTTTTTAAATGCTTCATTATACT
>JAKQQL010000172.1:0-2195 GCA_029564175.1 Candidatus Cloacimonadota bacterium | reverse complement strand
TTCGATTGTAAAATAATTAATCCATCCTCTCAGCTTGCAGTTTAACCCATAAACAAGTTCTTCATTATCCAAATGACAGTTATTCTTAAGGTAGTTTCTGATTGATTCACGAAGGTTTTCCATACTTTTCTTTCTGGCTTCTATTACCTGATATTTTAGTTTCCGTCCAAACAAGTCCTTATTATACCTAAATGTAAAACCCATGAAATCAAAGGGATCCTCTATCGCATAAAGTAAATGCGTTTTCTCTTCATTTACTTTCAATTCCATCCTTGTAAGAATCTCTTTTAGATAATCCAAACATTGTTGAGGAATCTTCCTACCCATTAGTATAAAATCGTCTGCATATCGGACAATCTTAACATTATGGGGAGAAAATTTCCCGTTTTTACGATTAACTGCTTTATCTAACAGATTTAGATAAATGTTTGCAAGTAAAGGTGATATTACCCCACCTTGCGGGGTTCCCAAATTATTCTTATTGAGCTTCCCCTCATCACTAACAGGTGATTTTAACCAACTTTTTATCAGTTTGAGCATATGCTTATCTGCAATTCTCATTGTGAGCAACTTCATTAGTTTGTCGTGAGGGATTGTATCAAAATATCCGCTTAGGTCTGCGTCATAAACAGCAGTATAACCCTCATCAAGATACTTCTTTATCTCCTTAACTGCATCTTTAGCCGATTTATTTGGTCTGAATCCATAAGAACAGGACTCAAAATCTGCCTCAAAGATTGGCTCAATTATTAGTTTACAACACATCTGTACAATTTTGTCTTTAACAGTCGGTATCCCTAATGGTCTTAACTTTCCGTTGGCTTTGGGAATATAAATTCTTTGAATAATCCGAACTCGTTCCTCATCACATTGTTTTTGATAAGGATTGCTTTTTAGACCTTTTGGATCAATCACAATTTCTCCTTTTCATTAAAAATTTAACTGATTAATGCCCCTTCGCTCCTTTCAGGTTATGTTGTCATGAATATCATCACTATTATGAGCATCTCCGACTTCCTGAAAATCCACTGACCACTTCATTGCTTTATAGGTCAATGTTTAAGATTGCCAATCTTTGAAAGACAGGATTTCCCACGTTCACTGACACATCATTTGTAAGCTCGCCATCAGTTACAACTCCGATGGTTCCTGATAGTGCATTCTTCCATTTATTCCTGTCAGATTTCAGGCTTCAACATCTCCGATAGTCTGACCAACTATAATGGCTTAACGAAGCTACCTGTTCACTTGCGTTACGGCATCTTACCGCTTTGAAGAGCTTTGACTTACAACTTACGGTTACAGCCATCTTCATCACTTCCGGGTGAATGGAAAATTACCCGTATCGGATTTGCACCGATTTCTATGTCAACGCCTCGTGGCGCACCGGAGACGAGGAGAATGTATTTAATCAGATTCAGGGGCGTCAGCCCTGTGATCTTCGTAGAAAACAATATGGCATACCGAATTAGGGGCGTCAGCCCTGTGATCTTCGTAGAAAACAATATGGCATACCGAATTAGGGGCGTCAGCCCTGTGATCTTCGTAGGATTTTTCACACAGAGTCGCGGAGAATGTTTCGTAATCAAAATAAAAAGTGTCAGCCTTGTGGCGTTCGTAAAATTTAGCATTTTCAGTCCCTTCCCTGGTCGTGAAATCTATTGTTCCATTTCCGTTTTCATCAGAATATGTACTAATAGCTTCTCAGATATGATTTCTCGCTAAGATCACAAAGCACGAAAAGAAACAAATCTTCAAAATTTGAAAACTGGTCAATCAAATAGAAAACTATCCATTATCCTGTAACAAATCCATTTAAATCAGTTTCATCCGTATAAACTGTGTCTAAAAACTCATTCTAATTTCCGTTTCTTTCCGAATTTCCGTAGTCGTAAAAAAATTCAGAAAAGTTCCGGTTTCATCAGTCCCATTCGTGTCATAAAACTGTTCACGCTGATTGTTACGGTTCGATTAAAGACCTTAACTCATTATCCGTTTTCATCAGTCTCATCCGTGTCTAAAAAACTCATTCTAATTTCCGTTTCTTTCCGAATTTTATATGTTCAAAATGAAATGCATAGATTTTTTAAAGTATTCTTTAAAGAAAAATATTTTATCGGTTCATGAACTGATCTGTAATTATGATTCAACCATTGAAACATTTTTTAACAGCGAATGGTATGAAGATAAAATCG
>JAKQQL010000137.1:0-2549 GCA_029564175.1 Candidatus Cloacimonadota bacterium | reverse complement strand
GAAGTGCTTGAGGAATACTAAGACTTATATGCATGCAAATATCGTGAAATATTTTGCTATATCTTTTGTTTAATCTTTTATCTCCGAAATCTATATTTTCAGATTCTTGAACATTCCAATCATCATACATAGTAACTCCTTTTAAATTCTATAATCTACTAATATACAGTATTTTTGATATGTTTTTTGTCAAGATTTTTCTGTAAAAAATATATGATATTTTTATATAATGTATGATATATCTTTTGTTTTTATGTACTGGATTACAAATTCATAAATTGTTAAAAAAATCGCTTGTTAATATATTTAATAATACTTAAAGAGATGTGTAGAGAGGACAGCTCCATCGGAGGGGAATTATATTTCACTCTCATTGTTAAATGCTGTATATCTGATTTTCTTTACTTGATAACTTTAGGTAACCCAGGACAAAATACATGAGAAGATTCTTATAACTAAGAAAAATGCTTTTAATATTTCCATAAATAAAGCAAAAATCAGACTGATAGTTCCGACCAGATTTATGTTCTGGCAGTGGAATGATGACTTTTAAGAAAATTGTTGTTGACAAATATCTCATTTATCTTTAAATGGATTTATAAATAGAAGAATCCTTAGTGTGAAATTCGATAGGAGTTGTTTTGATAAATACTCAGAAGTATCGGAAAACCAGACCAAAGTGTCTAAGTAACTATATAAATATATATATATAGCTCATTTAAAGGCATTTGCCTACCGGGAGATGAAACAGATTTGTGTCAGATGGGCTTTCCTTTTTTTAACTGGCCGTTTTTGAAGGAAAGCCCTGCTTAATAAGCAAGAGACATTATAATGAATAAAGACAATTTGTCAACTAAAAAATTGCAAGAGAAAGGATTATGCAAATGAAAAAATATATAAAACACATATTTACAATAAGCATGTTATTACTGCTTTTTACCTCTCAGGCTTATGCCTGCCGTTTAATGGGGGCAATTGCCCTGAATGGAACAACACTAAGGACACCTGGAAACGCAGGAACTTATGATGCAGTAAAGAACGAATTTAGAAGCCAATCAACTACTTCTTTAAATCCTCATGGCTGGGGTTTGGCTTATTATACTAATCAAACTGGATTTTTAACAGGTACAGGAAAGATTTTTACAAAGAATTCAAATATCGGCCCATTCAATAATAATGACTATATACTTGGGAAAAGGTATGCAAGCAGATATCCCGTAAATGGTAATGCCGATGAAAATACAGACTTTTATCTCGCTTTTCAGGAAGCACTTCTTACCTATCCAACAGTTGCTGTCGGGCACTTAAGATTTGGCACTTCAGGTGATTTAGGTACTCAGGATCCACATCCTTTTGTATATACTTCTCCAAATGCAGACAGAAATCTTATTTTTGCTCATAATGGTTCTATTGATGGAGGCAGTAGCAATCCGGTAACAGGTACATGTGCAACTATGAAAAACAGTGTAATTAGTTATCTAAGTGCGAATCCAGATTCATCTTTGTCAAGACTGGCAAACTATAATATGGATTCCAGTATCTATTTTGCTTATATCTTAATGCATATTCAACAAAATGGTTGGGATATTTTAAGAGGGCTTGATAGTGCATTAAGAATTAGTAACAATAGTTCAGGATCAATAGGCTGGAATTTTGTGATGACAGAAGGCAAAGATCTTTATCTTTACAGAAAATCGTCATCAGATTCTCATACTTTATCTTATGTTTATTTTAACAATGTACCAAACAACCAGCCTACAACACGCTATATCAATGCAGCTTTTGCATTAACAGAGGGATTTGATAGTGATTTCAGTCCAGGCAATTCTTTTCTAACTCGGGAACAATTTCTTTCTCATAAAAAAACATTGCAAAACGATGAACTCGTTTACATCCCTGCAAATGGAAGACCTGCGACTATTACCAATTTTACACATGATACATACAAATTGGATAATAAAAAAACCAATCCTTTAACATCAGGTCAAAGAAGCGTTTGGAGCTGGGAAAGTTTCCCAATTATGCAGGGAAATGCACATGATGCTATTAACACATTCAGATATCCTAATGGTGGTACTACCGATGGATTAGGATTTGAACATTTAATGAAAGGCTACGAAGTAAATGGAAAATATGTCAATAAAAATGGAGATCTATGGTCATATCCTCTTGGTTCCTTTGACATAGAACCAAGAAGAGGATACAAATTACAGTCTTCAGGTCTTGATGAAGTTAAGGTCAAAGGCTCGCTGTGTGCCAATACCGGATTTGGTCAGATGGAAGTCGGACCGGTTTACTGGGTAGGCTACTGGCTGATGAACTCCCAGTCACTCAGAGAGGCATTAGGTGCTAATTTCTCCAATGTCAGAAGAGTCTGGGCTGAAAACTGGTATTATGACAATATGGAATTAGAACAGAAAACAGGTATTGTCAATCCACTCAATGCAGATTACCCTATGGAATTTGGTAAAATGTATGCAATTCAGTTAAGCCAGAATGCAAGCCCAATCACCAACTTCAAATGGGAAAATTCCCGTAAACCGGCTGAA
>JAKQQL010000122.1:0-3718 GCA_029564175.1 Candidatus Cloacimonadota bacterium | reverse complement strand
TGATTTGGTAGAAATAAAAAAAGAATATTTATGTTACCGTGAAATATCCAGTGTTATAATTTCATTTCATTTGATTTTAAACATTGTTTTAGTTTTTATTTTTCTTGAAAAGAGTATAGAAATAACAAATTTTTTGAAAATGATCGGTCAATGTATCTTAATCGTTGAATGTTATGTAGTCATAAGAATAGCACCAACAATAAAAAGGTATAAAGATGCAAAGCAGATATAAAAGGTTAGAACAATCACCGTTGTGGTGGCATAACAAGGCATCTGACTTACATGCATCAGCTGGTGTTTTGGCGGTCAGTTTGGATGATAAAAACAGAGATGCTATTAGAGACCAAATAGGTTTTCCCCATGGTTTTGATTTACGTGTTGCCTGCTCATCAGTATGTTATATGCTTTGGGGGTTAAGTTTTGAGTTACTATTTAAAAGCTTACTTGTTGTAAATAAGATTAAAGTGCCCCCACCAAACACTCATAATCTTTGTGATCTAGCAGAAAAAGGAATTTTTCAATTATCAAAAGAAGAGAAAGAAGTTTTAAACATCTTATCGTTATATATAGTATGGCAAGGCAAGTATCCTATACCTTTGAAAGAAAAAGATTTTAATGGAGCAAAGGCATTAGGGAGTTTAACTTTAAAAAAATATAATGAAGCTCTCAGCTGGGCAAATCTAAATAATATCTGGAATAGAGCAAGTTCCCAGTTTTTTCATAGATATAATAAATTGAATGCCTAACCATCAAAATCACCCGATTCCTGCCAACGAACTGGTACACACCTGTCCATTGTACCGCATCAAGTCTGGTACTTTCGGGTTACTTGCTCCGCTGTGGTAACAACGGGTGATTTGTGTCGTTGAGCCTTTCAATTGGAAAGAAACACATTACCGGACACAACAATATTGCGACATTGTAGGTGAACACGCCCTCCAGCACCATTCAAATTTGCTGAGAATCCTTTTGCATATTACGGGTAGCAAGAAAGCACAGTGCCTAAGCCTTTTTGGGTTTAAAGCGCAGACTCCTGCGTATTTCCTGCTATTTCTTATTGAACAGATTCAAAGATTCCCCACTTTTAGTTTTTAGATGGTTAGGATCATTCAGGTTTTAAGGCCTTTTTTACCGGTTCAGGGTATTTACAATGACCGGATTTATTAAGGTCAAAACGCCGCAATTTCAGATCGCCACATAAAGGCCTTCCAGTTTTATCAATAGCGCATTTTTATCATAAAATTATTTCTTCAGTTCACGCATACCAATTCAGCTTCAGTTCTTCCAATTCAGGTGGGGGATTTTGACCTGGCCACCGGATAAAACGTCAGAAACATTCTTACGTCTGATTTCAAACAAAAACGCACCCCAGTTCGTTTCTTGCCACAAAATCCTTCCGATCTTCGATGAACCTTAGAACAAATATATGAATAAGAAATTTATAAAATAAATTTCAGAAAGGAGGCTTCTGCCTATGAAGAAGAAAGTTTATACCCGGCCGGTCTCAGTGATGCTGTCAGAAGAAATGTTCGACCAGGTCAAGACAATTGCGGACAACGAGGAAATCGGTATCTCGGATTTTGTCAGAGAAGCGATTCAGAAAAAATTGGCAACATTTAACCATAATAATTTTCAGAAAGGAGAAGAAACAAATGATTAAAAATGCAAAACAGAAATTGGAAGTATCGTCATTATCGGAAAAACAATTCATTGATTTGATCAGGGAATTTCAGGATTTCTTGAAAGCTAAACTGGAGCCTTGTGTCAATGAAAGCAACGTAGTCGATTTTTGGACCTGCGGTATAGATCACTTTGACCCGCCACCACATTATGACCCGTTTAAAAACATTATGAAATTTTGTGAAACAAAAAATGTCGACTGGGATGAGTTAAAAGAACGCCTTGAAGACTATTCGGGCATTAGTATCTGCTGTGAATGCTTCATTGTTAATCGTATTCCCTTAAACGAAGCTTAACCATTCTGGCGGGGCATAATATTGTCATAATTTAACTTTAAACAGGCAGCTTAAAAAGGTCATCACGATTAACGCCGTTGTGATGACCTTTTTATTTAAAACATTACAGGAGGAACAAACCATGAGAAAAAGAAATTTTCACACATCAATCAATTTGCTGATCGAGCCCGGCACCTATCAACGACTGAAAATGATCACCGGACTGCAAAAGACAACCATGTCCAAATTCATTCGCGAGGGCATTAAACTTCGGCTGGCACAACATGATAAAGAGAATAATTCGATGGTGGAAGGATAAGCTTATGCCGACAGTATAGCAAAGGCGATTCCGTCAGATAAGGAATGACACTATCTCTGAATACGTTTTTTGTTTATGATAATCTTTCTCACGCTCTATGGCTTGTCATCTATCACTCTCTTCCCGCCATTGCAGCGCCTTCTTGTGCCAGGTAAAAACATGTTGAACACAGCCATATCAGAGATGTGTTTCCAGATTGATTGGTAATGCTAGAAGTCAAGCTGCTCATTCCAAAGTTAATACAAGTTGTTGCCCGTCGTTTTAATGCACCAGGTTGCTGCGCCGGCGTAACTTCTTTTGTTGTATCCAGAAGGACACCCCCCTCTAGTTATAGTAACAGCAACAACTCTAGGATCTTTCTGTATGCATAATGTTCTTGAACCTTTATATAAAGGTGTAAAGTATCCGGTAGGACACATTGTCCTAAGACCGGTTATGTCAAGAACAATTTGTGCATAAGAATTTAAACTTGTTAATAAAAAACATATGATTGTCAAAGTAATAATGAGAGTCATCTTTTTCATTTTTGATCCTCCTACGACAATCTATTCCAAGATAAACCCATTGCATTTTTATGGTTCATTCAGTAACGGGGATTTCTTTTTTATACTCTGCTCTTTTGTCAGCCCAGTATTCATTATACTTGCTTAAGTATAATGGTCCTCTTCTTTTGTCAGACTTATGCGATAGTTTTTCTATCTGATTTTTTGCATCATTATATTTTTTACTTTTTATTAAGCTAATAACAGTATTTTCTCGTTGGGTGAGAAATGTGTCTCTTGTTTTATCAATTTTATCAAGAAGAGGATCAAGCTTTTCTTTATAGCTCTCCATCTGTTTCTCTTTAAAACTCGATATAGTAGCATTATATAATGGGATGAGTGTTTCGGTGATATTTTGATATGTCTCATCGTTCATATCTTTAGAAACATAAATGTTGATTTCCGCAAGAATGCCGTCAACAGATTTGAGAAGTTTGCTGTGTTTGAGTTCTTCAGCTTTTGAAACATAATTATCTGCCTTACCACTTGGGTCATGAAATACTATTCCCGAATTGATTAATGGAATTGCTTCCTTGAAATTCTTTTCAGCTATTAATCCATCAACCTTTGCTGCTGTTTTTCCAATCTGACTCCACTGGTCTTGCATTTTTGAGGCATTATCAGTCAAATACTGTTTCTTCTCCTGTTCCATTTTGCCGCCTTCAATGCCGGCCCAGATAAAAAATGCTACGATAGCAAAAACAATTGAAAATATAATGGCCAGCTTTTTTATCTTTCTCGCTAACATGTATTTATTATATCCGTTTTTGTCCGCAGTCATGAGATATTCAATTGAATCTGCTGTTGGATATCGTTTTGATATTTCCTTGGCCGGATCTTTTTTCCCTTCCTTGCTTTTTAAATAAACAAGAAATTGCTTGTATTCTCCTATAAACTCGTCT
>JAKQQL010000114.1:0-11349 GCA_029564175.1 Candidatus Cloacimonadota bacterium | reverse complement strand
TTTCTTGTCTATCTATTCTTTTATGATAATGCATACATATCCTCCTTTACTTATTGTCCCATAATAAGTTATCCTATAATTCTGTCAAGTTTTTTATTTAAATATTTATGTTAATACAAATATCATTTGCACAGGCTCTTCTGGACTGGCCAAAAAACTTATCATAACCAGTGAGTAAAATGATTTTTTTCATATATCCTTCTTTTATCAAAATCCATTATTGTACATTGTAATGAAAATGATAAAACAGTCAAGATTAATTATATCAGTTTTAATCATTTCAAGATTCTCATTGACCAATGTTATGATTTTTCAGAATGTTGTTGTGTTAGTTCTTCTCCAGACTTCAAAACTAACTTGTTTTTTTTGCCAGTCTTTCTTCAAAAAAAGAATAAACTACCGGTATTACTAAAAGCGTAATCATAGTTGAACTGAATAAGCCGCCCACGACAACTCTTGCCAATGGCGCTTGCATTTCAGAACCTTCACCTAATCCAATTGCCATTGGCAACATACCCAGAATAGTGGTAAAAGCAGTCATCAGAATCGGTCTTAGTCTTCTTCTGCCAGCTTCAATAATCGCTTCATGGACAGGCATTTTGTCATGACGGCGAAGTAGATTTGTCGTATCTACCAGCAGTATCGCATTATTAACTACAATACCACCCAGCATGATACAACCTATGTAAGACTGGATATTGAATGTTGTCCCTGTCAAGAAGAGGATTAGAATCACACCTACAACAGCCAGAGGGACAGAAAACATCACAATAAACGGATCTTTATATGATTCATACTGACTTGCCATCACTGCAAAAATCAATAATAAGGCAAGCACAATACTTAATAATAGTTCCCTGAATGCCTTCTGCTGTTCTTTAAAATCACCTGCCACTTCCACCGAGTATCCTGAAGGCGTTTTAATCTGAGTGATTTCCTTTTGGATATCTTTAATCACAGCACTGAGACTTCTATCACTGAGATTGGCAGAGACATATATGATTCTCTCCTGATTCACCCTTTCAATTTCAGTTGAGCTCTTGCTATCCTTGATTTGTACAACATTTTTCAACATCACCGGAATACCGGAACTGTTTGTTATTTTAAGATTTAACACGGATTCCAGATCCATATTTTCAGATTCAGGTATTTGTAAGACAATCTGATATTCTTTGCCATGCTCGCTGAATTCACCTGCCTGAACGCCAGATAATATCGTTTTCAGCATATTGGAAATCTGCTCAACAGAAAGTCCCAAATCAGCTGCCTTAACACGGTCAATCACCAGTAAATTTTCAGGAGAACCTGTTGATGTACTGATATTGACATCTGTAACGCCATTTACATTTTCAATGCGTTCTTGTGTCTCTTCTGCCAGTTTCAACGCAATATCCGGTTCATAACCTCTTACCTGTACTTCAATTCTGCCTGAACCACGGCTCATCATTCTTGTCATTTGATTGTTGGAGGCGGTTCTGACTCTGGTTCGGACACCTGGTAAATCAGACACCAGTCTTCTGATCTGATTGGAAATCTCTTCATCTGATTGATTTCTTTCAGATTTTGGCACCAGACTCAGACGAATGGAACCGGTATTGGAGTTATTTGCCCCCCAACCTGATCCGCCAACAGAAGTGATGATATTCTTTACTTCCGGAATCTTGTCCATTATTCTTTTCTCAGCAATTGTGATAGATTCATCAATCAGCTCAATTCTTGAACCCGCTTCCATATCAAAATTAATTCTGATTTCACCTTCATCAGTTTGTGGCATCAATTCACTGCCAATCAAAGGAAACAATATTAAACTGCCGGCTAAAACCCCCAATGTAATCATAATTGTTTTTTTACGGTGGGTTAGTGAATAAGACAGCATATTGGTATATCGATTTTCCAGTTGCTTTAATATCATATTGATTTTGCTAAAAATCTTTTTGTCCCATCTGGACTTTTTACTGATATTAAGATGCTGATCTTCAGGTTCAATGGAAAGCATCCGGCTGGACAAGACAGGAACGAGGGTTAACGCTGTTATCAAGGCACAAATCATGGAAAATATGATCACCCATGCCAACTGTTGAAAAAGAATTCCAGTAAAACCCCTCATAAACACAACGGGTAAAAACACTACCAGTGAAGTCAGTGTACTGGCAATAATGGGCATGGTTACTTCTTCCGTTCCATTAACAGCCGCTTCTATATGCCCCTGACCATTTTCCCTGTGCCGGAATATATTTTCCAGCACCACAATGGAGTTATCCAGCAAACTGCCGACACCTAGCGCCATCCCCCCTAAAGTCATCAAATTAAGCGTAAAACCATTAAAGTACAAAAGACCAAATGTAGCCATGATCGAAATGGGGATTGATGTGGCGATCACTAAGGTACTCTTTACATTTCTTAAAAAAAACAGCAATACCAAAATTGCTAAAAAACCGCCTATCAAGGCAGAACTGACTAAATTGTTAATTGAACTTTTGATAAATACAGAAGTATCGATCAATGGCGTTACTTTAATGGTTGGAAAGTTTTCATTCAGCCTGTCCACTTCTTTAAGAATCCCTTTGACAACTTCAACGGTATTTGTACCAGATTGTTTGTTGACGGATATTTGAATACCTGACTGCTGATTAATGCGAATATAACGGGTTATTTTACTGGAACTGCTTTTTACTTCAGAATATCCTTTAACAAAATATTAACTCCGTTTCTTTGGGCAATCACTGTATTAGCCAGTTGATCCAGATTCTCATAAACACCCGGGACTCTTACAGACAGCTGATAGTTCCCTTGATTGATTTCTCCGATGGGAATATTGACATTGGCTGCTTTTATCTTCTGACTGATCTGATCAGGTGATAAATTGAGAGATTGAATCTTAGTAAGATTGAGATTAACATGGATTTCTTTTTCCAACCCACCTCTGATATCCACACTCGCAACACCGGCGACTCTTTCCAGTCGGTGTTTTATCTGATCATCTATCATCATGCGCAATTCTATTGCTTCCATTTTACTGGTTACACCCAAGTTGATCACCGGCGTAGCTGCCAGATCAAACTTCCTGAGCGAAGGTCTGCTCGCTTCTTGCGGCAAGCGGGAAATAATTCTGTCCAGTCTTTCTCTGATATCATTTGCTGCTGTTTCCAGATCTGAGCCCCATTTAAATGCAACCTGAACATTGCTGTTGCCTTCAGAAGACTGAGAGCTGATCTCTTCTACCCCGGGAACAGCACTGACAGCTTCTTCTATCACTCTGGTTACCAATTCTTCCATTGCCATAGGATTGGCGTTGGCATAACTCGTGGAAATGCTAATCGTGGGAGAAGATACATCCGGCATAAGGTCTATCGGTAATCTCGTTAAAGCAATAAAACCTAAAATCATCACTATTAAAACAATCATCGTGGTTAATACGGGTCGATTGACTGAAGCCTGGGTTATCTTCATTTCTTTGACCGCTTTTCTTTTTTATTGGACTTTGTCTTATCAGCAGTAGTTATGCGTATATCATTTTTCAGCTTATCTTGCCCGACTGTTACGACTTCTCCACTCATTTCAGGAGACTGTATCTCAATAAAATCTTTGTTATGAATTCCGGTAACGACACGGATAAACTTCACGGTTTGATCTTCAGGATTAACACAAAAAACGCCCATTTCTCCCTGATGTTTATAGTAGGCACTGGCTGGAATTACGTTTACCATTTTCTTTTCCTGATACTTTAAAGTTATTCTGGAAAACATACCTGGTTTCAACAATCCTTCTTTATTTAAAACTTCCAATTCTACCCTTGCCTGTCTTGAATCTTCCTGTAACTGAGGAGCGATATGAATTACTTTTGCTTCAAAAATCCTATCAGGCCATGTATCGGTTCTCACTTCTGCAGACATTCCCTTTTGGAGTAAAGGATATTTTTCTTCCGTTACATGAATAATACCGGTCAGGTTATCCACATTCAGTAATGTCAGCGCATCCTGTCCTTTGTTCAGCCAAATGCCTTCTTCCACTAGAAGTTCGCCTACATAACGATAAGATTCTGAGCTTTCCCATTCTGCCTTGATTTGACAAGCTTTCAGATCAGCTTCTGCATTCTTAAAATCAGCACTGGCACTTTCAATATTGGCTTTAGCGATTTCATATTTTGATTTACTGCTGATATATTGAGATTGTGACTGATCAAATTCTGACTGAGATAAAAAACCCCGATTGAATAATTCTTTTTGATGAGCCATTTCTTTTTCTGCTATCTTAAAAGCATCTTCAGCCTGTGAGTAATTGGCTCTGGCAATTGTCAATCCGGCTCTTGTTTTATCATATACCTGCTGATAATTGTATGAATCAATCAACGCAACAATACTGCCTTTTTTGACTTTATCACCAATATTGACTTTTATCTGAGTTAAACGCCCTGCCACTTTAGGTGAAACAATTTGTTTGCCTTTTGCTGTCAGAGTGCCGGCAAACACTTCCGTTTCAGAAATATCTGCAATCCTTATTTTTTCTGTTTTAACACTGACTGATTCTTCTCTCTGTCTTTTATAATTCTTCTTGTTAGAGCTTAATTTTTCGGGGACAGTTTGTACCAATCTGATTATTATCAGGATTGTCAGTAATAAAAAGAAGAACCATATACCTTTGTTTCGAACAAATAAAACTTTAGCATTGGACTTCATCTCTCTTTTTGTCATATTTCCCTCTATAAATCTTATTTTCTTTTATGTAGTTCAAGCTAACAGCTTGCTAAAAATGATCCCTGCGGCATTAAAGAACGTTTTTGAAAAAATCAGGATGGTCGTTCTACATAAACACGTACTTCAATCCATGCAACTCACATTATGTTCTACTATAAATAACATAATATCAACTCATTTATTAACAAATTTTTTTTGCAAATCTTCATTTTAGCTTATCTTTTCTTCAAGGAGGGCAGTATAATGAAAAAGTCCATTCTAACCATGTTACTCATGCTATTGATTACTTGTTTCAGCATTTTGAAGGCACAGGTAAAAGAAATCACCTTTGTATGTGAAGACCAGCAGGATTTTCCTAATGTAATTGACAGTGGCGATCAAATACGTTCCAAAAATCCAGGCACGGCAGTTGATGTCATTCGTTTATTGGAAAAAAGATTAAATCTCAAAATCAATATCAAGCGCGTGCCCTGGAAAAGAGCACTGGAAGTTGAGCTTAAAAACGGAAGTGTTGACGGTCTTTTCACTGCCTCTTATAATCCTGCAAGAGAAGAATTCGGAGTTTACCCTAAAAAAGACGGCAAAATTGATGAAAGTCGCCGCTATTCTTCTACAACCTATAATTTCTATAAACTAAAAGGGACAAAAATTGATTGGGATGGTAAAGAATTGAAGAATTTCAAAGGTTCAATTGATGCACCCAGAGGCTATTCAATCGTGGATGATCTGAAGAAAAAAGGACTTACCGTTGAAGAGTCTCCTTCCACAGTAACCAGTTTTAAAAAATTGCAGGCAGGTCGTGTTCAGTTAGTTGCAGCACTTGAATATTCAGGAGATAACCTGATTGAAACATCTCCTGAGTTTAAAGGCAAAATCGAAAAAGTCCAGAACCCTATCGTTACAAAGCCTTACTACTTTATCTTTTCTCATCAGTTTGTAAAAAATCATCCAGAACTTGCAGAGAAGATTTGGAATAATCTCAAAGAGATTCGCGAAAAAGAATTGAATAAGATCATGGCAAAATACTTAACAGAATAGACTCCACTTGTCCGATATTTCAGGCGTATGGATATCAGCCATACGCCTTTCATTTTATTCTGGTTTCAGAATAAACAGATTGCTTGACCTACAACTCAACCTGTAACGCAAGCTACCAGCTTGTGAAACCTTGGCAAACAGATTGCTTGCCTACAACCAACTTGTAACGCAAGCTACCAGCTTGTGAAACCTTGGCAAGCAGGTTGCTTGACCTACAACCAACTTGTAACGCAAGCTACCAGCTTGTGAAACCTTGGCAAACAGATTGCTTGACCTACAACCAACTTGTAACGCAAGCTACCAGCTTGTGAAACCTTGGCAAGCAGGTTGCTTGCCCTACAACCAACATTCGTTAAAAAAAAGTTTAAAAACCTGTTTGACAAATCCTAAAAATTGTGTATTATATACTTAGCCTTGCATCGACCAGGAAAGGAGGTCATAAATGGCACTTACCATAAGCGGTGTATCAGCTCTGGATACGCAAATGTCTCAAATGCAGTCGCAAGCTCAGATGCAAACCCAGAGTATGGCTCAATCAAGTAATGCTTCTTTTGGTTCAGACTCAGTTTCCTTGTCTGAAGGGAATAGCGAATACGATACTTATACTTCAAACGGTAATATGAGTAAAGCAGAATTCAGTGCAAGAGTGGTTAACTCAACTTTAGAACGATTAAACTCAAATCCTTTTGGATCTTCTGCTTCAAGTGAATCTTACCAGTTTAGTAAAGATGTTTTAAGCGCTTATTCCAAATATTAAGTCATAGCCTGGCACCTCCCATATCTTGTTTGGCAATATTCTGCTTACATGAAAAACAATCTGGTGAAATTGACTGTTTGATGAAAATATCTCAGATATATGCTCAAAACCCTGAATTTTCATTCAGGGCTTCAGAGATTTGCTATGAGACTCACCTCTCGTTACAGGGATGAGTTTTTTTTCTACCATTTTGGGATTTTTCTTATATTTTTGACGATGTCCTGATTATTTTGATCATTCATAATTTCATCAATCACTAAGTTCCAGTTGCATGTATCTTTAACGTTTTGGCTGGCTTTATTCCTAATTTCTTTATATGCCTGATAGTTGTTTTTAAAGAGACTAATAATTTCAGAAGTTTTTTCGACCCATTCTGCCAATTGATCCGCTTTGACAACATATCCTGTTTCTTTATCTATTACAATTTCTTTTGGACCGCCCATATCAGAAACGATTGCAGGCAAACCGCATGCCTGAGCTTCTAAAACGACCATACCAAAGGTGTCTGTATTACTTGGAAAAAAGAACAAATCTGATCCTGAATACCATAAAGCAAGCTCATTTCTGTCCACTTTACCTAAAAAGAATACTCGGTTATATGTTTTCATACTTTTTTTTAGTTCATCAAGAAATGGTCCATCTCCAGCAATAATCAAGTTAAGGTCTTCATGCTTTTGCAAGAGAAGAGAATAGACATTAACCATGAATTCAAGGTTTTTATCTCGAGATATTCTACCTGCATAAATCAGATTAAAGCCTGCAGGTATCTTGTGATCCTGTATCAGTCGTTCTTTTGCGTGTTCAACCGGATAAAAGAGTTCTTCTTCAATTCCTCTTCGGAAAAGACTCATTTTTTCAGGAGCAAATCCACGATCAGCTAAAAGTGTCATATATTCATTGGTGGGTACTTTGATTGTGTCTAATGACATATAAAACCAGCGGGTAAACGCTTCAATTAACTCAGCTGTTCCACCGTCCTCGTCAATAGCATTGTATTGAAGTTTAAAATCAGTATGATAAATCCCTGTGATTTTAATGCTGAGTAGTTTTCCAATCAATAGTCCAATTAATCCAACCGGACCAGGTGTAGAAATGTAAATTTCTTCTGGATTTTGTCTGGCGATTATTTCAATGGTTTTTAAAATAGAAGGCACTCTCATCAGATAGGATTCATATTGTGGAAGACTAAATTCATAGATATAGGGCAAGTTAATTAATCCGGAAGGTAAATCCTTGTTTTTAAGATCTTCTTCAGAAAGTGCAGCAGTAAGAATGATGTCTTTATTTAAATTTTGAGCGATATTGGTTATTCTTTTTACGATAAATGAGACGCCGTTTAAATCATTGACGGTATCAGAGAACCATAAAATTTTCTTCTCTGATTTCTTTTCATTCAAATACTTTGCTTTTAACTGGTTAATCAGCTCTCTACCAGCAAACATATGCTTTAATGTTGTGAAGAAAGGGGCTGTGATAAAAATTCCAGGCAAAGAAACAGAAATCCCTGATATTAAATTGAATAAATTCCCTGTCTTTAAATCTGTAAGCAATTTATTTGCAAACTGTATAAACAACTCATCCGTCAAATCAGCGATTTGAGAATAGACATAATCAAATTTTTCATCTAACTGGTCATTCTCAAATGTTTTAAGCTTTTCTAACAGTTCAATGACTTTTGCTTTTAAAGGCTCTTCTTTTTGTTTTTTTCTGAAGAATAACTTTTGAAATGAAAGTTTATCTACGATAGTGCTATGTTTCTTTTCAAACAGATTTTCTGTGATTTGTTTGATTATGGGATTGTTAAAGCCTTTGCTTTTGCTTTTTGAGAAATCGTAAGCTATTTTATAGATGGTAAAGGCAAGTGATTTATAATCATTGTGCCGACCGCCAGCAATTGTTTTTTTGTCTCTGATTGCCTTGAGGTATTCCTGGACTGTATTTGCTTCAGCATAAGTATAAGTCCTGGCAATAAAAAATCCTGCATGATCGTCAGAACCGCCCGTAAAACCCTTAATCCAGGGATCATCACTCATAGGCTCAATATTGTAATCATTGTATAAATCCGTTATAATCTGGTCATTTAAACTATGTAGGCTTTCTGTCCATGAATCATTATTTAACTGATTACGTCCACCATTGATACTTTCAAACACATCAAACAACAAAATAAGGCGTTCCAGATGAGATAAAGTGATTCTTCCATTTACAGAATAAGTGGCATGAGCAACTGAGCAAGCCAGCTTTTCTTGTAGCAGATAAGCTCTGAGCTGATATATATCTTTTCTGAGTTTTTGTACTTCATTAAACTGCCTTTCAGTCAGACCATATATCAGCAGATGTACTTTACAGCCATCTTCAGGAAAATAAGCAGTGGTTTCTACACTTGTAAAAGCAGTATCCGGATACTGTAACTGAAGCAGTATTGCGCCTGATATCCTGTTATGATCGGTAATGGTTACAAAATTCATCCCATTATTTTTGGCCGTATTAAAAATAAAATTCGGATCAGTGTATGACTCAGCTGCTCCTATTTTCTGTAAAAACCACTCCGACGGATGCTCAGAGTGAATTGAATGCACATGCAAATCTGCTAATGCCATTAAAATCTCCTGTCTTTCTTCAGGGAATCTTTTCCCTGTTCTTCTTTTTCACACTTTGTTTTCATTTTATGATAAATCAGAATGATTTTCTGCAGATAAAATTTGTGTAAATTTCTGGTGAATTTTGAAATGAAATTAAGAAGTATTAAAAAAAAGAATTAAATTCATAATTTTGGAAAAACATTCTCATGAAGTTATACTACTGATATGAAAACAGCTTAAAAAGCTATACTTCATTGGCATCATATATGCATTCTCTCATGGAAGGAGGTTGCTATGTTGAATCAGTTATTGTTCAAAAAAACGCTTTTAACAATTGAAAAAAGTTTAGATGCTTATTCAACCCGCCAAAAAGTACTTTCTAATAATATAGCAAATTCTATGACGCCTGGCTTTGAAGCTCAAAAAGTAGAATTTGAAAATGAACTTCAAAAAAGAATTGGAGTGGAAAGATCTGTTACTAAAAAAACCACTCATGAGGATCACATTCAACATCCCAAAACAAAAGAAGATAATTTAATAGAAGTTGTAAATAGAAATAATCCTTTAAACGATACAGGTCTCAACAATGTTGAAATAGAGAAAGAGATGTCTGAAATGGCAGAAGCTAATTTACGATATGAAATGAGTGTTAAACTGGCAATGAGAAAATACAGTGGAATTAAAAGAGCAATTAAGGGGGTATCTCAATAAGAAATTAAGCATCTGCTCAAGCAAGCGGTTTTTCGCATCCAAGCGAGTATTCAACGGCTTAAGGGATTCGAAATAAAAACATCCTGCTTACAGCCTTTTTAAAACAGTCTCGTATTTTCAGATAAAATGATTTTCCATAATCCTCTTGACAGGCATGATAATTTTCACTATACTTAATTGAGGAGCGATTATGGACAAAGAAAAGCAGTTAATTGATGAATTAAATGAAATCACTGGACAGATAGAGAAAGAACCAGAAAAAGCTGAATATCAGGAAAAGAGAGTTAAAAAGTTATTTGAGCTAGCAAGCCTTCATCTCTTTCAACCAGGCGAGAAGTATCTGGAGTATTTGAATCTGGCATTTTCTTATTCACAGGATAATGATTATCTTTTTGGTATTGGCAAGACAAATCATTTAAAAGGAATGAGAGAATACTCTCTGA
Organism: Candidatus Cloacimonadota bacterium; assembly: GCA_029564175.1. Taxonomy (GTDB): domain Bacteria; phylum Cloacimonadota; class Cloacimonadia; order Cloacimonadales; family WRIO01; genus JAGOCT01. The sequence continues at coordinate 1,124 of JAKQQL010000114.1, read as the reverse complement.
TGAATTACGATAAAGCAATTGAATTGTATGAGACTGCTTTACAATATTATGATCAGGTAAATGCTGAAGTAGAAATTGCTAGTTTATACAACAATCTTGGTTTGGTATTTACAGGACTTACCCAGTATCAACAAGCAATTGATAACTATAAGAAGAGTATTGTCATTTTTAAAAAGCATCAGTATATTTCTGGTCTATCCAATGCTTATAATAATTTGGGAATTGTTCATAAGTATATGAAAAATTATAGAAAAGCCAGAAATTATTATCTGCTTGATCTTGAGCTGTCTCAAAAAACAAACAATATTCAGACTATGGCCAGAGCATATAACAATTTAGCGGGACTGTATGTTCAGCAAAAGAAATATACAGAGGCACTTGATGCAGTAAAAAAATCAGCACAGTATCATAAAGAATTAAATAATTTTCAGGCATTAACTAATAATCTCATGATTTACAGTCAGCTATTATTTGTTAATAAAAACAGGAAATCCTGTTTCAGAATGTTGAATAAAGCTCAGAGCTATGCGAAGAAATATCAGAATAAGCGGGCTTTAATCACCATTTATGAAATGAAATCCATATTTTATCAAAAAGATGCTCAGTATAAGAAAGCCAATTATTATTTTAAGTTATATCATCAATTTTACCTGGAGATGTTCAATCAGGAAAAAGCGCAAAAACTAGCAGAATTACAGGCCTTGCTAGAAAAAAGAGATACAGAAAAAAAAGCTATTATGGCAACGGCTATTGCAGTAAGCCATGAAATGAGACAACCAATGATGGTACTGCAAGCGAATATGGAAATGCTATTTATAGATCTTGAAAGCAAATGCACTGATGAAAAGACTCTTAAACACCAAAAAAAAATCAATGAATCAGTACAAAAGCTGGAAGAAATCCTGGAAAAACTGACTAATCTGGAAGAAGTGGTTTATGAAAATTATACAGACGATGTGGAAATGATAAAGATATGAATAATAGATGGCTTTAGTTTATTTAAATAATTTAAAAAATACTTGACTAAAATTCTTTATAAAATTATTATTTATCAACCTTTTTAAATGGATAACATCTCAAAAGTTGGTGTAAAAAGATAAAAAAAAAGGTTGATCCAGATCCAA
>JAKQQL010000130.1:0-2804 GCA_029564175.1 Candidatus Cloacimonadota bacterium | reverse complement strand
AAGAAAGATGTAGGGTGTGGAAAACGCCTGAATTTATAAATGGATAAAAACATTAAAGAACTGAAAGAAAGCGAGATGAACAAGATATATAAAGAAATAATAATACCGGAACCCCTTTCCCTTCGGGTCGGGTTTCCTTCGGGACCATTTTTGTTTTTTTTTGTTTTATAGAACAATGGAACTGTTAAACAAGAAGATTACAGAAGAGATTATCTAAGAGGTAGGGATTTACAGTAATCTTTTACAAGTGGAATTAACTTGTGGAATAGATCATTAACAAAAAAAACAAAAATAAAATGGTGAGAAGAAAAAGTAGCTGCTGCTTCAACACCTGTTGAAATAGTAACTTAACCAGAATCAATCACATCAGTTTGTATCTGAAGTGCCTCTGTTTGTTTCCACAAAGCAGGATATTTTTTAAAGAACCTGTAACAAATATATGAATGGGATATTATTAAAATTAAATTTAGGAAAGGAGACCCGATATGAAACCAAATGACCCCTATGAAACAGCGGAATTATTCACTCATGACGATTTTCAAACTTATCTCCAATACGGATGGACTCTGCTTGACATAAGAGTCGGCGAAGGTACCTATCCTGTCATCTATGTCATGAAAAAAGACATCAATTTAGAAAACAACGAAAAGGAGAAAACCAAACCATGAAAACTAAAATCATATTCGGAACCAAGGAATGGGCTGGAAGAAATGAAAATCTAATCAAGGGTTGCAGTCATGATTGCAAATACTGTTACGCGAAAGCAATGAATATTCAGCACAAGCACAATACAAAGGATGACTGGAAAAACGAAATCGTAAATCAAAACAAGTTAAATAAAGGATTTAGAAAATATGATGGGAAAATAATGTTTCCATCCAGTCATGACATCACGCCGGAACATCTTACTGAATGCATAACTTTTTTATATCATATTCTGGAAGCTGGAAACGAGGTGCTTATTGTAACCAAACCCCATCTGGATTGCATCAAAGCAATATGCGATTACTTCAACGGATATAAAAACCAGATTCTCTTCCGTTTTACCATCGGTTCATCTGATTCCGATGTGCTAAAGTTCTGGGAATCCAATGCACCAGGTTTTGAAGAGAGACTGGAATCGCTTAAATACGCATTCAACGCCGGATATCAGACAAGCGTTTCATGCGAGCCTATGTTGGATGACGCAATTGATGACGTTATTGATAAAGTGTCTCCTTATGTAACAGAAACAATATGGATAGGGAAACTCAATAAGCTGAATGGAAGACTTTCCATGAATGGTTTTAAAAATGATCAGGCAACTCAAAATGAAGCACATCGATTATTTCAATTATTTTCAGATGAATATATCTTATCACTTTTTAATCGATATAAAAGTAATTCAAAGATTATGTGGAAAGATAGCATTAAGAAGGTTCTTAAAATAATCTAGATATAATGAGTATCTTGAATATAAGTGGCACTTCATGTTAATTAGCAACTAATGCATTCGAGACGTTAATCAGAAATTTTAATCACAAAGGAGCAAATTATGAAAAAATTTAATTTTGTATTAGCGTTAATATTAATGTTTGTTTAACAACAACATCATGTTCTGGAGGCAGCAGCAAGTATGACGTAGTTTTGAAAGACAAAGCTTTCATTGCCGAAATTAATAGAATCTATGACGGCGGAGTTAGATCAAATTCAATTATGTAGACCTTTTTGATAGTAATTGATTTATGTCAAATTAAGCGCTATAAACAAACATACAGTTTATAATAAAAAGCAGTGGAGGTAAAAAATGAAGCATAAAATTTGTGCGGTCATTATATCAACTGTTGTAGTATTGCTTATCGGCTGTTCAAAAGAACCGCCAAAATGCTCAGACGAGAGTACCATTAAACTGGTCAAACAAATTATATTAGGTCAGATCGGTGCTGAAGGATTGACTGAAAAAGAAATTCAAGAAACTATGAAAATAGAATATCCGAGAGCCGCTGCACTTGATAAGAACATCAAAAAATATAGTTGCGAAGCAAAACTGATAGCAGGAGGCAAATACGAATTACCCATCACTTATGAGTCACAGCTTGATGATAAAAGCGAACATATAGTTTCTGTTGCCGGTATCAGCAGTGGTGATTTGCAGATGGTTGCGTTAGCGATAAACGAGAGTATAAATCAGGGCAGAGCAGCAAAGAAATCTCCACCGGAACAAACTCAGCGAGCAGATGAAGAACAAACGTCCTCTGTAGAAAAAGATGGAATTTGTAAAGGTCTAGACCTTGCTGTTACACTTGACATCAACGAATGTTCCAATAGAAAATATGCCGCTGCCGACAAAGAACTTAATAATATTTATAAACAGAAAATGGCCAGTTTGGACGAATCGCGCAAAGCGGCGTTGAAGAAAGAACAGGTTGCCTGGGTAAAAGAAAAAGAATCAAAATGTCCTAAGGCAGGCAAAGAAGTGGAAGGTGGAACTTTGGAAACCGTTATGATAAATGACTGCTATGTTCAAATGACAGAAAAAAGAGTCGAATATTTGAAAAACTTTCAGTAAGTTACTTTTAGCAAAGATTAATTAGGGGAGTGGCCGTTACTGGCCACTCTATTTTTATTATTAGAATCAAGTCCCTGCTCGGACAGTTAAACGCTAGACGTTTGCTCTTTGTTTTCTATTTGAAACGACCTATAATAAAAATCACAAACCCAACTGCTATCAAAAGACCTCCAAAACCTTGACCCGCTATCACCATAATTAGACCAATGGCAATAAGTATGAAACCGATCCCTTCCCATTTTGCCCCTGTCCTTGT
>JAKQQL010000045.1:0-1228 GCA_029564175.1 Candidatus Cloacimonadota bacterium | reverse complement strand
ATGGCAAAATGACTTCGATATTATCATTACGACAGAAGTATTGGCAGAAGGTATAAACCTGCACAGAAGTAATGTAATCGTAAATTATGATGTTCCCTGGAACTCTACCCGTTTAATGCAGCGTATCGGCCGTGTGAACCGTATCGGTTCAAGAGCAGACAGAATATATGTTTATAATTACTATCCTTCAGCACACGGAGATGCTCAAATTCATTTGGTAAATAATGCTTTGCGTAAACTTCAGGCATTCCACACGGCTTTTGGCGAGGACAACAAAGTGTTCTCCATACTCGAAGAAAAAGGCGAGGGTGCTTTGTTCGGGAATAAGATTCAAAAAGAGGAAAGCGAAATTTTAAAATACCTGAATGAATTACGTGATTTCAGAAAAAAGCATCCAAAATTATTCAATGATATATCTAAAATTCCAAACAAAGCAAGGTGCGGGAGAAAACTGCCTGATAGCAAACAACTGACTTTGCTCGATACAGAAACAGGAGAAGTCAATTATCCTTTGCAAAACACATCGCTTACGTATCTGAAAAGCGAGAATCATCCGGGAATATTTTGTTTGATTACACCCGAAATGAATATTATTGAACTAAACTTTTTACAGGCAGTCAAACTGTTTAAAGCCCCTGATACCGAAAAGGCAATTGCGCTGCATGAATTGCATCATAAACAAACATTAGCAGGTCTTGAATATTTTAAATCAGAAAAGAATCAAGAAAATGTTCAGACTGTTTCACGCAGAAACCTAAGTCCGGCTGAAAACAAAGCCATTTCAAACCTTAATGCGGTTGTTAAAATTGCACCTACCGAACAAAAACGAATGGCTTTAATACGGGCATTGGACATCATTAAAAAAGGAACATTTGCATCAAAAGGATTACCAAAATCCATCAACGATTATTTTACTGCAAATGCAGGATTGCTTAAAGAGCCGGATAAGGATAAATTTATTGAACAACTATTTATAAGTGTTCTCGACAGGTACGACCTTTCTCCCGGTTCAGAAGAAAAGAGCCAAACAGATAAGGCACACAGGGGAATTGTAAATCCTCAAATTGTAATCACTCAAAGTTTCAGCTAAATATGGCAAAAGATAAAAAATCGATTATCAGCGTTAAAGGAACTGAAATCACAATTCTGTCAAAACAGAGCATCGATTATATTTCCTTGAGCGACATGGTGAAAAATTTTGAAGGTGGCTCGGCACTCATAGAACAAT
>JAKQQL010000035.1:0-29487 GCA_029564175.1 Candidatus Cloacimonadota bacterium | reverse complement strand
CTGGCAACAGGGGTTCGAATCCCCTAGGGGTCGCCATTTAAAAAATATGTTCGCAAAGACCCATTCGTCTAGTGGCCTAGGACTCCAGATTCTCAGTCTGGTAACAGGGGTTCGATTCCCCTATGGGTTACCAATAAATTTTAGCAGGTTAATCACCTGCTTTTTTTGTTTTGACACGGATAGTTTTTTAAAAAGGCATTTTAGACACTGATTACGCTGATGAAACGGATAGTTTTTTAAAAAAGTAGTTTTTAGACGCGGATAACACTGATGAAACGGATTGAAAAGTTTTGTTTAGGGTTTTATAAAATGAACACTTTGAAATTGTTGTTTTCTATTTTCTTAAAGAAATAAACTGCATTTGAAGTAAAACCTTAAAGTTTAATGTACGGTTTTGGTCGATTTAAACCCTAAATCCGTAAAAATCAGCATCATCAGTGTCTGAAAACTATATCTGTCATCATCAGTGTCAGAAATCAAAGAGCTGAAGGGCTTATGTTTAGCTCCATCAATACTGCTTTGCCTTGAAAGCTGTTTATTTTTTCAGTTAATTCCGGATTTAGATCTGTTACTTCTCTGAAGCCGTAAGCTTTCCATTTTTCGTAAGTATTCTGTACAGAGAATATCCGGAAACAAAAGATGTTAAGTCTAAATGCATATTGTGAGACATGCTGAAATACAAGTGTTGGAATGCCTTGCTTTCGGTATGCTTTTTTAATTGCAAGATCGTGAAGATACAAACAGTCCGGTTGAGCAGGGATCTGAAAGTGGTTATCATTAAAAGATGGTAAATGAGACTTCATACAAGGTAAACTGAAATAATATCCAGCGGTTTCGTTGTTATGTTTTATAAGATAACAGGTGTCTGGTGAAAGCTTTAGTTTATGTTCAAAAGACTCCATACTTTCGAGCAATTCTTCTGAATAGCATTCCTTTTGAATTTGCATAATTTCTGGCAGGTCATGACTTTTTATTGGGTAAAATTGAAAATCCATTGCATCTCCTTTCTCATAATTTAAGACAAAAATTAAATATAGGCAATCAGGCAAGAAACTTTTTTAGTTATTGACAAATTTTTTGCTTATATTATCATTGAATTGAAGAATATGGAGGATGTAAATGTATAAAATAAATGTAAGTTCATCATTTTCAGCAGCACATAAGTTGAATAATTATCCTGGTTTATGTAAAAATCTGCATGGACATAACTGGAAAGTAAGAATCCAGATAAACTGTACAAAAACAGATGATTTAGGTATGGCACTTGATTTTGGTATTGCCAAGAAACATTTGAGAGATCTGATGGAAATGTTTGATCATCAGTTTTTAAATGATCTGGACTGTTTTAAAGAGATTAATCCAACTTCAGAAGATATTGCCAGAGTGATATTTAACGAACTTAAAAAAGAATTTAACACAGCCGAAGGTATGATTGCTGAAGTGGAAGTCTGGGAATCTGACCATTCATCTGTTATTTATAGTGAGATTTAATGTTAAGAATAGTTGATTCACAATATATCAAAAGTGCTGTATATCCGGTAGATTTTCCTGAGACTGCCTTTAAGGAGATAGCCTTTGCCGGTAAGTCCAATGTTGGTAAATCATCCATGATAAACAGTCTGACAAAGCGAAAACTGCTTGCCAAGACGAGTTCTACCCCTGGTAAAACAAGACTGGTTAATTTCTTTGATATCCGTTGCAAGTATAAAATGACAGATGTATCTGAAGAGATGGATGTGCCCTTTACTTTGGTGGATTTGCCTGGTTATGGTTATGCAAAGGTTTCAAAAAGTGAAAGAGAATCCTGGCAGACCATGATTGAAAACTATCTAAAAAAGCGTGAACAGCTTGCCGGTCTGGTATTACTAGTTGATATTCGGCATAAAGCAGACCCAAAAGACATTGCTATGATTGAGTTTGCGAAGACATTGAACATTTCTTTTACGATTGTGGCTACCAAATCTGATAAAGTTCCTGTAACCAAAATTCCTTCCTATCTAAAAACCCTTAGAACAGAACTAAACATAAAAGCAGATCAGATTCGAGCCTTTTCTTCATTATCCAAAAAAGGCACTGAAGAACTTTACCAATGGCTTGAATCTGTTTTGATGATTCAAAATACAAGTGGAAAAATTATTATTCATGAGTGATATGAAATTATCGGATTTACCCAATATTGGAAAAACAGCAGTTGAAAGATTATCCAAAGTGGGAATTAATAATGTAGAAGCATTGTTACAAGAAGGTTCAAAAGAAGCCTGGTTAAGATTACTTGCAGAAGAACATGACACATGTCTGAATACTTTATATGCCTTGGAAGGCGCTATTCAAGGGATTCGCTGGCATGATCTGGCAGATGAAAAGAAACAAGAATTAAAACAATTTTTCAATGCGATGAAAAAGGGATAAATTAGGTGAAAAATATAACAAGCAGGTTGTACCGCAAGCTACCAGCTTGCGAAGTGACAAGCAGGTTGCTTGTCCTACTATGAGGGAATCAATATGTTAGAAAAAATAAAAACACCGGAACAGATAAAAAGACTACACTACAATGAATTGATAGAGTTAGCCGAAGATGTGCGTAAGCGTATCATTGATGTTACTTCCAAAAATGGTGGGCATATAGCACCCAGTTTAGGTGCAACAGATTTTATCATTGCTATGTTGAAGGTTTTTAATCCTTTACAGGACAGAATTGTATTTGATGTCGGGCATCAGTCTTATGCGTACAAGATTCTTACAGAAAGAAATGAACGTTTTGATACATTAAGAACATACGAAGGAATTTCCGGCTTTAATAATATCTTTGAAAGCCCTTATGATGCTTTTGGTGTGGGGCACAGCAGTACTTCAATATCTGCAGCATTGGGCATTTGTCTGGCAAAAGAAATGCAGAAAGAAAAAGGGCACAGCATTGCAGTCATTGGAGATGGTGCTTTAACCGGAGGGATGGCTTTTGAAGCCTTGAATCATGCCGGACATCTGCAAAAGAACTTTATTGTAGTGCTGAATGACAATGAGATGTCGATTTCAAAAAATGTTGGAGCGCTTCAAAACCATCTGGCGAATATGATGACCAGTAAATCATACAATTACCTAAAAAAACAGGTATGGGATAAGTCCAGTGTCTTACCTACCAAAATGAGAAGACGTTTTATTACTGGCGCACAGAAACTGGAAGAAAGCCTGATTAATATTCTGGTACCCAATATCTTTTTTGAAGACTTGAATTTTAAGTATGTTGGTCCTATAGATGGCCATGATATCCCTAGACTGGTTAGAATTTTCAATAAAGTGAAAGATAATATGGAAGGACCAGTTTTAATTCATTTGATAACCAAAAAAGGAAAAGGCTATTCTTTTGCAGAAAAACAGGTTTCAAAATTTCACGGTATTGGCCCTTTTGACTTAAAAACCGGCGATGTTTGTTCTGCTAAACAAGCCTCATGGTCTGAAGTATTTGGTTCCAAGCTGATATCGCTTTCAGAGAAAAATAAGAAAATTGTAGCAATCACTGCTGCTATGGCTGATGGAACAGGTTTAACCGAGTTTTCTAAGAAATTTCCCAGCCGTTTTTTTGATGTAGGTATTGCAGAACAGCATGCGGTTACATTTGCAGGCGGTCTGGCAATACAGGGGATTAAACCATTTGTAGCCATTTATTCGACTTTTATTCAAAGAGCGCTTGATCAGATTATTCATGATATTGCTCTACAGAAACTGCCAGTCGTATTTTGTCTGGATCGCGCGGGTTTGGTAGGTGAAGATGGTGCTACCCATCATGGTGTCTTTGATTTATCTATGATGCAGATGATACCGAATATGACTGTGATTGCGCCTTATTGCCTTGAAGAAATGGAAAAGGCGATGGAATGGGCTGCTGAATTCACTGAAGGACCAGTCGTTATCAGATATCCAAGAGGATGTGCTGAAAGTGATCCTGATTATGCCGGCTTTGAGTATGGAAAATCAAATTTGATACAAAAGGGAGAAAAATTAACGCTGATTGGTGTTGGCTCAGGCTTATTAATTGCAAAAAAAGCAGCTCAAATGATTAAAGACCAGCTTGGAGTAAATATATCAGTCATTAGTATGAGTTTTGTAAAACCCTTGGATATGGGGTTAATCTTAGATTTGATAAAAGAAAAACAGCCGATCATTACAATTGAAGAAAATGCCTTAAACGGAGGGGTTGGTGAACATCTGTCCATGCTTTTAAATCCCTATCAGATAAAGGTATATCCATTTGCAATCCCTGATGAATTTATAACTCATGGAGCGACCAGCATTCTGAAAAACAAGATTAAACTATGCCCTGAATCTGTGTTAGAACTCATAAAAGAGAAAAAAATCCTTTAAATTTGAAAAAAAGGCTTGACATATACATAGTGCTTTGTTAATATCAACTTTAAAGAAAGTAATTTCGTTATCAAAAAAACGGAGGTAATTATGAAACTTACCAAGATAATGGTAATCATGCTTGCATTAAGTGGATTAGTATTTATTGCTTGTGGCGGTGGCAGTGCAAAACAGCCTACAGGTCCAAAAGAAGTCTTTTCTCCTGATTGGTACGGGGTAGAAACTGAAAACGATACTTATCTATTCTGCTATGGTAACGGTGAAAAAGTAAGTCAGAATATGTCAGAACAGGCTGCAATTGCAAATGGTATGGCAGAAGCTGCAAATCGTGTAGAAGCGCATGTGAAAAGCATGACAAAAAATTTCATGTCAGAATCTGGTGTTGATAACCCTGAAGTGGTTGCTTTAACAGAGCAGGCTACCAAGGTTGTTGCAAATCAAAAGTTTAATGGCACTACTATTACCAAACGTAAGACTTACACCATGGAAAATGGCCGTTACAAAACATTTGTACAGGTTGCTATTCCTAAAGCTGATGTAAACAAAGCAACTGTTGATCGCATTAAAAAAGAAGAATCTCTTTACAACCGTTTCAGAGCTTCACAGTCTTTTGAAGAACTGGATAAAGAAATTAACAAATAAGGTTTTACTATTTTAATACGATTAAGCCGGTGAAAGCCGGCTTTTTTAATTGGTAGGGTTTGAGACTGATAATACCATTAGGTTTAAACTAATAATCAGATAATATTTTAGAGATAAGCGAAGTGGGCTTAACTGTTTTTTTGTACTTCAAAGAAGAGACTTATAGTTGGGTGAATTTAATACCTTATTACGAAGGGCAACGGTAGGGGTAGGTCTTGCACCTACCCAAATTAGTAGAACATATATAGGGGCAACCGCAAGGGTTGCCCCTACGAATTGCTTACTTCATTCTCAATATCCGCGCGAGATTGAATTTTACAAGCAGGATACTTGAGTTACGACTTGTTCAGGATTTACGGCGCTTCGCTTCGGAAATCCCTACAGTTGCTTTTTTTTAATATTTTTCAAAAAATATCTTGACATATATATATATATATCGATTTATTGGTTATGCAAAATATGAAGGAGGATATTATGTATTCTAAACCGACCGCTGTTTTATTTAGAGTAAAAAAAGTATTTTGCTTATTGGTTGTATTGTTTAGTATTTTATTCACTTCGAATTTATTTGCCTGCAAGCTGTTTATGCTGGTGTCAAAGGATAAGGATGCTTTGCCGCAAGCAGATGTTGACTCCTTGTTAACATGTTTCAAGGCACAGGGAGCTGGTAATCCAAATGGCTGGGGGATTGTTGCATTTGATATTAATGGAAATCCTATCCCAGGATCGACTTATATCTATCATGCGAGTAATAACACATACACAATAACGCCTGATCCGCTTCGTTTTTCAGGAAACAGACAAGCTAACTCAGATACGAAATTTACTGATGCGATCAATATCATTAAAGCTTCTTCTCCTCATGTTATCATTGCCCATCTGAGACAAGCTACAACAGGTACAATTACTGCTGAAACTCCTGACCCGCATCCTTATGTATTCCAAAACAGTGAAGGAAAATACTATGCTTTTGCACATAATGGGACTGTGTCAAGCTCCGCTTTAAATACAATGTTAACACAGATTGAGCAAGATACTGGAAATTCAGAATATGCTATGGATATGACAAATTTTGATAGACTTAATCCAGTTGATTCATCACAATATTTCAGATATATCTTATCTCAACTATTTGTCAATAACTGGAAAATGGGGAAAGTGGCTGAGAACCTGTTAAATGACACAGATAATATTTATTATGAATCAAACTGGTCAGGTAACTTTGTAATGACTGATGGGAAGCAGGGATTTTCCTTAAGAAGAAGAGGATATAATGCATATGGTAATGAATATAAATTATCTTCAAACGCCAGATATAGAAGTTATAACTATTTTTTAGTGTTAACAACAGAATTTACAACTAATCAGGAAGGTATGGATGAAATCGTGAATGATTCTTATGGTTCAACTCAAACATATTCATATCCTGCTTTTGATTATTATGCACCCGGTAATGGATTATGGCATGTCAGAACAAATTCAAAAAGCTCAAATATCTATCGAAAACTGCATGAAAGAGACTGCTTTTTTCCTTCCAGTCTGCCAATAGGCACAAAAAACTACTGGGGATGGTTTTCCTATCCATTTAAAACTGCATACAATGAGTTACCTGGAAGTCCTGTAAAAATAGTAGATATACTTGGTAATTTTGCTATAAAACCTGATAATGGAAATTGGATAAATAACGGACTTATAAATCCTCCTGATCAAAAATTAGGATTTAAAGCTAACATCAGAAATTCTTCAATCGTTACTACTTTTGCATATCAGAATGAATATATTCTCCCTCAAAATGAAGTGCTAACTTTAAACAGCGGTGCCTGGGTTGGTTATTGGCTGATGAACAATCAAACCCTGAAAGATGCCTTAGGCTCTCATTTTAACTCTGTTCAGCGGGTTTATTCAGAACGCTGGGCGTATGACGCAAGTAATATGCTGACAGCCAATAATATGTATCAGATGATGGAATTTGGTAAGATGTATATCATTGAATTAAAAACAGGCATCGCTTCGATTCCGAATTTTACCTGGAACAACAGTCTGATCAGCTCCACACCGGCTCCACTGGTTCAGCAGGCAAGCAGTTTCTCTTATATGACTCAGCCTGATTATGAAGTATTAAACATCGAATCTGTAGATGCCAAGTCCGGTGAAATGGAAATCGGTGTCTTTGCTAACAATGACTGTATTGGTGCTGTCAAAGTCAACGAGTTTCCTGCTCAGATTCTCCTATATACCAGTGGCTATGAAGGTTATCCGCTTTCTTTTGAAGTGATAGATGGATCTAAAAATTCCAGCAAAGACTTTATTGCTTATGAAGTAAGCCCTGATAAAGCGAAGAAAAAAGCTGAACTCTATACCGGTGATATTCAGTTTAACAATATTCGCTTGTTGTCAACAAGCAATCAGGAAGAAAAACCAGCTCAGGTGTTTAATCTGAGAAATTACCCTAATCCGGGTAATCCAAGCACAACCATTCGCTTCTCATTAAACGAAGCACAAAAAGTCAGTGTGGATATCTACAATGTCAAAGGTCAGAAAGTCAAAACCCTGGTGAATCAACAGCTGAGTCAGGGTACACACGGTTTTGTATGGACAGGTGAAGATGATAATAATCATTCTGTTTCAACTGGCGTCTATTTCTACAGAGTCAGTACTGATACCCAGAACTTTACCAAAAAACTAATGTTTGTGAAATAACAATTATCAACAAAGGGCAGAGGAATCTGCCCTTTGTTACTTAGAAATTGGAGTATTTAATGAAAAAAATAGTCTTTCTTTTGCTGGTTTTATTATCTTCTACGATCTATGCAAACATCCTGGAGGTTGGTAACACCGGTCAGGCATTTACCAGTATTCAGCTGGCAATTCATACTGCAGTCAGCGGAGATACGATTCTGATACATCCGGGCAGATACTACGAAAACCTGACTGTTGGCTCGAAAACACTGACCCTTAGCAGTTTATATCTGTTTAGTCAGGATGAGACAGATATAAACAATACTATCATTGATGGCAATCAGCAAGGTCAGGGTCTGTATATGTTTAATTCTCACAATTCTGCTGTGATCGGGTTGACTTTTGAACATGGGATTGGCTCACTTCAAGGATTTGGATTAAGGGGTGGTGGAGCGATTCTCGCAAGAAATAGTCAAAACCTCATATTGAAAGCTAACATTGTCCAGTATAACAGATCTTTTTCATCTGGAGGGATCGCATTAACAGATTGTTCTACCTTTATATCGGGGAATGTCATTCGATTTAATTCAGCAAATTTTGTTGGTGGTCTCTCTGTTGCATTTGTCGATACAGTAGATAATGGATCTGCTATTGTATTTGATAATGTACACAAGAATTCCATTTATTCAAATGCAGGAGGGTTAACAAATGATCTTTCATTATACAACACGACATCTGTAAACGCCTTGCACTTAGATATCGCCTCATATGCTTTTTATTCTAAATATTATATAAAGGTACTGAATACTGCTGAAGAAAATATCGGACTGAGTGATTTTACTGCCGAGCAAAGTTTTTTTCAACCTGTTATTCAAGACTTGTATGTTAGTATTAACGGAGATGATTCAAATAGCGGATTAAGCATGAATGAACCGCTCAGAAATATCTATACTGCTTTAAGCCGGATACAGGGAAACATTGAAAGCCCTGTTACTATTTTTATTGAGCCAGGCGTATATTCACCGCTTGAAGGAGAAGAACTATTCCCATTACTCTTAAAAGATGGTGTCCATTTTAAAGGCTATAATGGGAGATTTACCATTGATTGCCTTAATCAAAGCTCAGTATTTGATGGCAGATCAATTGAAAATGTCCTAATACAGGACTTGAATATTGATAATCCAGGTACCCAGTTTTTGGAGAATGAAAACATCTTTTATCTTGATAAAGGTAATCATGTGACTTTTAAAAATATAAGTGTCTCTGTCAGTTTAGATAAAATATTATTTATATTTAATCATATGTGGATAAAAGATTTAGTGATGCAGAATATTGAGGTTAATGCCCCAAGGGGTTCTTCTCATATATTTCTTGGTCAGCTGACAACTCCATCCAGACAGGAAAATATTCTCATCAATGGGGGGAAAAGGGCAATGAGTTATGGTATTACCTCTTATGAACCGGAAACTTTACCTGTTTCAATATCTAATGTGGGTATTTTTAATGTTAGTGATATGAGCCAGGTATTATGGGGTTTTCCATACATGGGATGTGCTTTTCTTTATAATAATTATGCTAATGAAGATACATATCCAATCCAAAAGAATTACTTTTCAAACTTTACGGTTTCAAACTGTACCGGCTATTATGGGCCTGTTCATCTTAGTCAAAAGAGTAAGGTAAACTTTTATAATTCAATATTCTATAACAATCAACCCAATATCATTGGTGTAATAAATGAAGGATTATTTAGTGATACACTAAAAGTAAATTTTAAAAACTGTTTGTTTTTTGAAGACAGTGATTCTACATTTATTACTCATCAAAACCCAATTATTAACAGAGAAAATTGTCTTTACGGAGATCCTGGCTTTATACAGAATGGTGATAACCCTTATGCCCTGAGTCCATTTTCTCAATGTATTGATGCCGGAACGCTTGATTTTCCGCCGGATTATGTTTTGCCGGAAACGGATCTTGCCGGTAAACCAAGAGTATATAATGGAAGTATTGATATTGGGGCTTATGAGTATAATCCGCTTCAGACTTCAAGCCCGATCGCTATCGACCCGGTGCATGATATCAGGTGTTCGGTTTATCCGAATCCGGTGGTATTAAGCACATCACGTAATCTTTTCTGTAATTTTGATGTTGAGTTTGATAAGGCAGACGATATCGATTTCAGTATATACAACATCAAAGGGCAAAAGATCATTACACTGGCTAAAGGTTACAGAAGTAAAGGTCAGAGCCGTTTTAACTGGGATGGAAAAGATGAGTTTAAACGAAAGATCAGTTCAGGGATATACTTATACAAGATAAAAGGAAAAAACTCTGAAGTATCCGGCAAATTTACCGTGATTGACTAATAAAGCTAAGAATCTTTCCAGACGCTGATTATGGGCGACTATGTTAAAAACACCCCTCCATTGGAGGGGTGTTTTTTAAGCAGTATTTAATATTTTAATCTTTACTGTATCGGGTAATGCCTCTGTCCGAATTTTGAATGAATTCGATAAAGATTTTTTGTTCAGGAGTAGGATTTTCTATCTTTAAGGCTTCTTCCATTGCCTGGCTGACATTGAGTTTTGAGGTATAGAAAAGGCGATAAATCTTTTTTATACCTTCGATCGTTTCTTCTGGAAATCCTTTACGGCTGAGACCTACGCTGTTAAGCCCAACGATTTTATAATGTCCCATACCCTGACCACGTGTATAAGGCGGAATATCTTTTTTGATGCCGGAAGTACCACCGATAAAGGCATGCGTACCGATTTTCACAAACTGGTGAACAGCGGAAACACCGCCAATTGTAACAAAGTCATGGATATGAACATGACCTGCCAGATTGACGGAATTTGCCAGAATGACATTGTTACCCACATGACAGTTATGAGCGATATGCGCATAAGCCATGATCAGGCAGTTGTTTCCTAAAGTGGTGTCTTCTTTGAGATTAGCAGACGCATGAATCGTTACACATTCTCTGATATGATTATTGTCTCCGATTACTACTCTGGTTGGTTCTCCAGAATATTTAAGATCCTGAGGTTGAAGACCAATAGAGCAAAATGGGAAGAATTTATTGTTATTGCCAATAGTTGTGTGTCCGTCTATTACCACATGAGAAACCAGGGTGTTTCCCTCACCCATTACTACATGCTCACCTACTGTGCAATAGGGACCGATATTAATATTGTCACCTAATTTGGCATTAGGATGAACAATTGCTGTTGGATGAATTGTTTGCATACAAACCTCTAATAATTAGTTATTATTGATGAGATTAGGGGTAGGTTCCTAAGATTAATCACTTACCACCCCGTCACTTCGTGCCACCCCTCCAGTGGAGGGGAATTGTCGCAAGCTGGTAGCTTGCGGTACAACATTTCACAAGCTGGCAGCTTGCGGTACAAATTGTTATCATTTTTTAACCACTTTTGCCAGGAAATCGCCTTCGCATACCTTTTCATCTCCGACGTAAGCGTCACCGTGCATTTTAGTAATGAAGGTTTTCATGGAGATGGCTTTGAGTTCAAAACGAAGTGTATCGCCGGGTAAAACCGGTTTTCTGAATTTGACATTGTCAATGGATGCGAAATAAGCGACATATTCTTCTGGATTGGACATCGTATTCAAAAGCATAATACCGCCAGTTTGAGCCATAGCTTCTACAATTAAAACTCCAGGCATCACCGGATGATCAGGAAAATGTCCCTGGAAGAAAGGCTCATTCATGGTTACATTTTTCATGCCGGTAATACTTTCGCCCGGGATGAATTCAGTGATCTTATCAACCAGGAGGAAAGGATAACGATGAGGTAATATTTTCATGATCGCATTGATATCGAAAACTACTTCATTGCTTTTCTTTTTCTGATAAATCTTTTGAAGTTCCTGTTTCTTAAGAATTTGTTTCAACTTTTTGACTAATTCCACATTGGTTTTATGACCAGATCTGGCTGCCAGGATATGCCCTTTTATTGGCATACCTAATAATGCAATATCTCCAATCAGATCAACGACTTTATGTCTGACAAACTCATTGTAAAATCTGAGCTCAGTTGTATTTAAAAGACCATACTCATTGGTTTTAATCTCTTTTGTATAATTGAACAGTTGTCTGAGTTTTTCAATTTCAGCAGTATCTTTATCTGGATCAGAGACAACCAGTGCATTATTCAGAGAACCCCCCTTGATTAATCCTGCTTCTTTCAGTGCCAGGATTTCATGAAGGAAACAGAAGGTTCTTGCTGGAGCAAAGTCTTTTTCAAAGACATCCAGTGATGGCAACCAGGTGTACTGGGTTCCCAAATTTTTATGTTGGTATTCTACCATAAAGGTAATTTTTAGTTCATTGGAAGGTACAATGACGATATCGACATTGTCATCTGGTGCTGAGAATGATATAGGCTCGGTTAATTCAAAGTATTCTCTTTCTGCATCCTGTTCCACTAAACCCACTTCTTTGAGCAGGCGTAGAAAAACAAGTGAAGACCCATCAGCAACAGGCACTTCTGGTCCGTTGACTTCGCAGCGGATATTGTCAATTTTTAAGCCTTTAACAGCAGACAAGACGTGCTCAACGGTTGCTACAGAACCTTTCCCTTTTATGCCAAGTGTTGTGCCTCTTGAAATGTCTAATACATGATCTATATCAGCAGGAATGACAGGTTGATCAGGAAGATCAACGCGAACAAACGTGATTCCTTCGTTTGGTTCAGCCGGTTTGAACGTAATGGTTGTAATTTCTCCAAGATGTAAACCGACACCAGTATAGGAGATTTGACCTGCTATAGTTTGTTTAAATTCTTTCATTTTTTCTCTCTCATCATTTGTTTTACATATTTTGTTATTTCAGGCAGATCTTTCAGACAAGCTGTTACTCTTAGTTGCTGTTGAACTGGCATCACAGGAGTACCAAAATATTTCCCCTTATTAATCGAAGATGCGACTCCAGATTGAGCACCTACCATTGTTTCATCTTCGATATGAAGATGGCCTGCTACTCCAACTTGTCCAGCCAAATAGACTGTCTTGCCAACAGATGAATTACCGGCAAGACCTACCTGGGCGCATAATATACTATTTTCATCAATGGTACAGTTATGACCTACCTGAACCAGATTGTCAATTTTTGTGCCTTTTTTTATTACAGTAGAGCCTATTGTTGCTCTGTCGATACAAGTGCAGGCACCAATTTCCACCTGATCTTCAATAATCACATTGCCTACCTGAGGGATTTTAATTTGCTGATTATTCATTAAAACATAGCCAAAACCATCTGCGCCAATCACTGTTCCGGAGTGGATAGATACCTGATTTCCAAGTATGCAATCCTGATAAATCGTAACATTTGGAAAAAGATGGCAAGATTTGCCTATTTTGACATTTTCTTTAATGACTGTATTTGCTTCTATGATGGAATTTTCATCAATCTGGACATCGTCTTCAATGACTACGTGATGACCAATCGTCACATTGTTGCCAATCTGAGCAGTTGAAGCTATCTTAGCAGAATCAGCTATGCTTGCCTGCTTACTCTTAGCGTCTAATTGCAACCAGATAGTAACCAGCGTCATGAAGCTCAGATAAGGCTTTGCCACTTGTATTAAAAGTGCATCACTTTTTAGTGTGCAACTATCAGAGACAAAAATCATACCTGCTTTAGAATTTTCAGCTTGATTCAGATATTTCTCATTTTCAAAAAAGCAAACAGACTGGCTGTTTGCTTCTGTTAATTCTGCGACATTATTGAAAATCAGATTTGCCTTGTCAGCAGGTATATTAAGATTAAGAAACTGACTGATGGCTGATAAGCTGAGTTCGTTTCTAAAATATTTCATGCCTTATTCCGTTTTATTCATTTCAAGAATGATTCTTTCAGTAATATCGAGTTTAGGCTGAGCCCAAATGATACCTGCACTGGAAGCATCAAAAATCATGGCATAGTTTTCTTCAACAGAAACTTTTTCAATGATGTTTCTAAGTTTAGTCATGATTGGTTGAAGGAGTTCTGCGTTTCTGGCAGCAGCACGTCCATTTTCACCGAAGATACTTTCTATAAGTGTTTTACGTTCTGTTTTTTTTGCTTCAATCTTTTCTTCAGCCTGTTTTTTACCACTTGCTGAGAGGGTTAATTTTTTGGTATTGTAATCATTTTCAAGTCTTTGGATTTCAGCATCCAGATCATCAACTTGCTTTTTCCAGCCATCTCTGTCTTTTTGAAACAAGCTCTGTGCTTCTTTTGTGTCTTTTGATTCAGCCATAATCTTTTCACTGTCGATATAGGCAATCTTCAGGTTTTGTGCAGATAAAACACCAAATAACACCATGATAAGTGCGCTGAGAATGATCATTTTTTTCATTATTCCTCCAATTATATGTTTTTTATGCTAATTTTAAGACATTATTTATGAATGTTCAATTGAGTCAATTAAAAAATACACTCGTTTAAATTTAAAACTAAGTTCAGCCATAAAAATTACAAAAATACCTTTTTTGCTGATAGAGAAACCTGAATTGATTAAAAAACGATCAAGTATATTGATATAGATTTTGTCTATAACGTTTAAAGGACGAATACGAATTTTATTAATTTATTCATTCGATTAAGTGATTTAAAAATAATTTATATGTATTACGTTTTAGATAAGGAAGGTATAAGGGAAGGATAAGGATGAAATAGAAAAAAATCAAAAAAAAATTAAAATTAAAAATTTAAATTTAAAAAAAACTTGCATAAATAATGATCATTAATAAGTTTGGTTTTTAAAATACTATTGAATGGTGAAACTATGAAAAAACCAATTTCTATTGTATTAATGGCAGTAATATTAACCGGTGTTTCGGCTGTTACGATTGAATTTAAAGATGATCTTAAAGTGAAATGCGAAATCGTAGGGAAAAAGAATGATACACTTTTTGTAACTCATTGTAATAAACTTTATAAATTAAACAAAGAAGATATTCGTTATATCAATACACAAAATTGGAGCGGGAATCAGAAAGAGATATTCTTTGAAAAAAAAGACTGGATAGTTACATCTATTAATCCAGATTCAGCGAAAGGCTTTCAGATTGAATCGACTGACTATCCTGATATGGTCAGACCAGGCACTTTAAAAAATATTGATGAGATGAATGACAGAGAATTTCAGATATATCTGGCTCAAACTCAGGCTCAGGCAATAAAAGACAGTTCAAGAAAAATTACCAGAAGCATGTGGATTATTACATTGATAAACATTGCTTTAGGTATCACTATCGCTGTAATGAAGTAAATGGATTTTTTGAATAACAATCTTCATGGATTATTATCAATCATAAGAGAGAAGTAAAAATGAGAAGCAATTTTTTACAGAAATATCTTGGGTTTACCTGTTTTGGCGAAAGTCATGGTGATGCCGTAGGGATTGTGATTGAAGATGTAAAACCGAATATTGAGTTTCCTTATGAGCAGATTAAAGAGGCTTTACGAAAGCGAAGACCGGCTCATTCTGTGTATAGCAGTTCCAGAAGAGAATTGGATGAATTTTATGTTCTCTCAGGCGTTTTTGAAGGTCGAACAACTGGTATGCCTATTTGCATCGTGGTCTATAATACAGATAAGAGACCAGAAGATTACTATGCTTTAAGAGATATATTCAGACCTGGTCATGCAGAATACAGCTGGTATCAGAAGTTTAAAATATATGATTGGAGAGGTGGGGGCAGAGCCAGCGGGCGAGAAACCATATCCAGGGTAATCGCTGGAGAAATGCTTGATGAACTGATTAAGCCTATGGATATATATTCATACCCTGTTCGTATAGGTTCTTTTGAAATTAAAACCATCAATAGAGAATTTATGGCAGATAATCAGCTTAAATGGCCTGATTCTGAGAATTATGATGCCTTGTGCGCTTATTTGGATAGTATCAAATCAGAGAAAGACAGTATTGGTGCAATCGTTCAGTGTGAGATAAAACATGTCAGATCAGGCTTGGGTGACCCTGTTTTTGAGAAACTGGAAGCCAATATTGCCAAAGCCGTGATGTCTATTGGCGGTGTAAAGGGAATTGAATTTGGTAATGGTTTTCAACTTGCATACATGAAGGGATCTGAAAGTAATGATCAGATCAGTAAAGATGGATTTGAAAGCAATCATCAGGGAGGAATCTCCGGAGGGGTTTCTAATAGCCAAGATATTCTATTTAGAGTAGCAGTCAAAGCCGTTCCTTCAATTGGAAAGCGCCAAAAAACCATTGATATACAGGGGAATGAAAAAGAGATTGAGATTGAGGGCAGGCATGATGTATGCTTGATTCCAAGAATTTTACCGGTGATAGAAGCGATGGTAAAACTTTGTCTGGCTGATGCGGTTGCCTATCAGAATCTCATTGAAGAAAAATCAATGAATTTGTTAGATTATCGTGAAGCGATTGATAAGATCGATGAAGATATATTGATAGCATTATACAGAAGGATGAAGATAAGTGAAGCAATCGGACGATATAAAACCGAAAACCATTTAGACGTGTTTAATTCGGAAAGAGAAACTCAGCTATTTGACAATTTATGTAAAAAGGCAGATATGATTGGGTTGGATTCATTGTTTGTAAAACAGCTTTGGGAAGGAATTGTCGATGAGTCTAAGAAAAGGCAGTGATGT
Organism: Candidatus Cloacimonadota bacterium; assembly: GCA_029564175.1. Classification (GTDB taxonomy): domain Bacteria; phylum Cloacimonadota; class Cloacimonadia; order Cloacimonadales; family WRIO01; genus JAGOCT01. The sequence continues at coordinate 13,154 of JAKQQL010000035.1, read as the reverse complement.
TAACCCTAATGTCGTATCCCATATATGATAGGTATATAAAGCATGATACTTGTCGTTTGAAAGCTTACTTTGTTTTTGAGGAGAAAATGATATGAGTATAATCGTAGTGAGTATTCCAGCTGATCTGGATATCAAAGAAATAGATTTAAAAGAGAATGAATGGATAGAATACAGACTTGATATACAGGAAAAAGTTGGAAGGACAGAGCATATACCGCTAAATGATAAAAGTATTTTGACCTGGAGAATGGATTCTTCAGATACAATTGCCTATCAGGAAAAAATAAGATTGTTTCACGAAAGAGTAAAGCAATCTAATTGTATGGTTGATGTAGAGCTTGAAAACTATGAAGATTTTGAAGATTTATCAGATAATATGATTTTATCTGTACATTTTGATGATTTTGATGAAGAAAAAATTGTTGAGACACTCAATCTTTTTGAAAAAAAAATCCCTATATATTGCAAATTAGTTGTTAAAGCAGATACCTATAAGCAGATAATACGCTTAAGAGAACTAACCAGAAGTTTTTCGGGTGCACTTTTTACCTTATCAACAGGGAAATTGTCCTATTTTTCTCGTTTAATGAGCTGGTATATCAATTCAATTGGTACTTATGTCGGTTTGGAAGGGCATTTAACGGCTGAAAACCAAATCAGCAGAGAGTTTTTCTATATGACAAAAGGTCATATCATTAATGATAAGACTCTGATTGGCGGATTGCTGGGGGGTAGTCAGATTTATAAATCAATAGGTTTAAAATTTTACAACAGTTGGTTGGGGTGTATAGAGAAGGATGCCGCTTATATACCGCTTTTTGCTGAAGATATAGAAGATTTTATTTATTTCGTAATGAATTCAGGTGTACGTTTTTATGGTTTTTCTATTACAATGCCATTCAAATATATGCCTGGTAGAAGGTATCCCGTTAATTTTTATAATTTACCCTTTAAACAGTACTGTAATACAGATGTGATTGCCTTTCATGAAGGATTTAAGAAACTAATGATTGAAAAACATCATCGTGTTGTTATCGTAGGAACAGGAGCTACTGCAGAAAGTGCTCTGATCGCACTTTCTGAAAACGAACATCAAATGAGTCAGGTAAAAATATTTGGCAGAAACAAGATACGTATTGGGCAATTAAAGTTTGAATACAAAGTCGAAGCTGTTGAAAAAAATCAGAAACATTTTGACCTTTTAATCAATTGTACGCCATTAGGATTTAATGGAGAAAATGTGAAAGATTACATCGGTGATATTTCATACGATAAAGTGATTGATCTGCCTTATGTCATACAAAATAAAACACCGTTGGTTCAATCTGTCGATGAAGAAAACTGTTTTGATGGTATCGAATTTTGGTTTGCTCAATCAAGATCTCAGATGGAAATGTTTTCTGTGCCAATCAGAAGACTTAAAAATGTCTTGACATAATCATTATAAATCACTAAATTGTTAAACAGAAAATGGAGGAAAAATGAATAAATTATTGAAAATAGCATTGGTATTGGCTGTTTGTTTTACGATGATATCATGCCAGAAAAAAGCAAAAAAAGTGTTGTATGTTTTCAATTGGACAGATTATATTGCACCTGAATTGATTCAAGAATTTGAAAAACAGTATGATTGTAAGATCAACTATGATACTTATAATTCCAATGAAAATATGCTGACAAAAATGATGACTTCACAGGCACGATATGATATTATTGTCCCTAGTGGTGACCATGTGTCTATTTTAGCTCAAAAAGGATTACTTGAACCTATTGATAAAACAAAGTTAAAAAACTATTCTAATTTGAATCCGGCTATTATCCAGAAAGCACAACAGTTTGATGCCGGCAATCAGTATTCAGTACCGTATTTTTGGGGAACCTGCGGTTTAATCTATAACAAGAAATATATGACAGAAGCAGAAATGCAGGATGTTTCATGGCAAATAATCGGAGATAAACGCTTTGAAGGTAAAAAGAATATTACCATGTTGGATGATGCACGGGAAGTTTTGGGTGTTTCTTTAATTGCAAATGGATTTGAACCTAATAATCTTTCAGCAGAAAGCCTTGATAAAGCCTATAAAACACTTTTAACATGGGATAAAAACATATCACAATATGATTCAGATAGTTTTAAAAATGAAGTTCAGGATGGCACTATCTGGTTTGGTCAGGCATATAATGGAGATGCACTTCAAGTGATGCAGGAAAATCCAAATGTTGGTTTTGCTTTACCACGAGAAGGTTCTACTTTATGGATAGATTTTCTGGTCATACCAAAGAATTCTGAAAATAAAGAGCTAGCTCATCAATTTATTGATTTTCTTTTATCAGCATCAGCTGCAAAAGACAATGCACTTTTTGTTCAGTATGCAAGCCCTAATCAGGCCGCTTTTGAACTTTTACCTGAAGAGATTCGCCTGAATAAGAATATCTATCCGGATAATGAATATCTGGAGAAATGTTTCTTATTGCTCAATGTAGGGGAAGAAGTCTTAAAAGTGGATAAAATCTGGCAGGAAATCCGAAATAATTAATGGTTCAATTTAATCAGATTAATGATTATATAACGGTTGCTCAGGCATCCACTCTGAAGGTTAATGCAGTTGTAATCGATTGTGGTGATTTTCTCACTTTGATTGATACACTGCTTTTACCTTCTGATATAAAAGCACTCAAGCATTTTTTAAAAGAAAAACAAAAACCATTAAAATATCTGATCAATACACATTGGCACAGTGATCATTGTTTGGGTAATCAAATGCTCAGAGATGAAGGAACGATCATAATTGCTCATCAGGACTATTTAGATACACTCTTGATTGAAAGAAAAGTCCTTCATCAAGAAAAAAATAACAGAAGTATATTTAAATCCGCCAAAGTAAAGCATCATTCAAATAATCATACAGAACAATGTGATATTCTTGAAGAAACACATTCAAAAAAGCAGATTAACCGATCTGACTTAGTGCACCCCAATATCCTTATAAAAGAAGAAGTTCGATTTCATGACAGTTTTACCTGGCATTTAATTGAAAGTCCAGGTCATTGTTATGGAGCTCTTTGTGTTTTCATTGAGGAACTCAAAGTCTTAATCACTGGTGATACTGTTCTAGGTTTTCCAGAAGGTTTTTTTTCTATTCCTTATTTCTACTGGGGAGATCCTCTGATTTATATGACTACACTAAAACGACTAGATTCTTTTGATTTTAATCTGATCATTCCAGGTCATAGTGAGATTCAGAGCAAAGAACTGATTTTGTTTTATCTTCAATATCTTGTTCGCATCATCCTAAAAAAGGATGAACTGCTTGATGTAAAAGATGATTATACTTTAGACGAATTAAAAAATCTAATCAAAGCAGAAAACTGTCTTGAAGTGATTGAAAGCAGACCCTTATGGGTCCCTGAAATGCATGACTTAAATTTAGAAAAATTGTTTTTGACTTATTTTAAGAAATAAAAAATCTTGTTATTCAACGAGTTATTATTGGAGGACACTTGAAAAAACTGATTATTATCTTAGGTTTAATGGCTATTGCTGGTTTTTTATTTGCTGGTTTACAACCTGCCATTGTTATGAGCAATTATATAAAAAAAGATGCTCAACTCATTGATAAACTTGGTATTAGTATTGATAATGTGAATCAAAATTCAATACGCGTTTATGTCAGTAAAGCAGAGTTTGAACTATTGAAAAAAATGGGCTTTGATATCGTATTGATACCTGATGAAGCTAAAATTTATGCTGATCAGCTATGGGAAACAACTAAAAATACCGATGATCCGATGAATGAATATTATTCAATAGATGAATACAATGCTTTTATGCAACAAACCGCTCAGCAGTATCCTGAAATATGTCAGCTAATCAATGCTGGGAATTCAGTTCAGGAAAGACCTATCTGGTTTCTAAAAATTTCAGATAATGCATCAATCGAGGAAAACGAACCGGAAGTGAGATTGACTTCAACGATACATGGGGATGAAGTTGTGGGATATGATCTTTTAATCAGACTTATTTCTCTCTTAACCGGATCTTATGGCACAGATACCAGAATTACTAATATTGTGAACAATACAGAAATCTGGATAAACCCGCTAACTAATCCAGATGGCTATGTATTACATCAAAGAGCAAATGCGAACGATGTTGATTTAAACAGAACTTTCCCTGATTTTTCAGCAAATGAAGCAAATGATACGACAAACAGGCAGCCTGAACATCAGGCATTGAAGGCTTTTGCTGATACGCATACATCCAATATATCTCTTAATTTTCATGGAGGTGCTCAGGTCTTAAACTATCCCTGGGATTGTATTTATGCATTGCATCCGGATAACGATGTTTTTGTTGATAATGCGCTAACCTATACAGCACAGAATCCGATGCTCTACAATAGTACGGAATTTGAACACGGAATAACCAATGGGGCTGCCTGGTATGTAATTCATGGTAGTTTTCAGGACTGGTCGAATTACTATTATACCTGTATGGATATTACTGCAGAAATAAGTAATACCAAATGGCCTGCTGCGAATTTATTAGACGGTTTCTGGGAAAATAACAGAGAATCTATACTGAGATACATCGAAAAAAGTCAAACAGGAATTCATGGTATTGTGTTAGATACTAATAATCAGCCTGTTAGTGCCACTATTGAAATTGCTAATCGTATGGTTTCTTATACAGATCCTCAGGTAGGAGATTTTCATCGGGTATTATTACCAGGTACTTATCAGCTACAGGTTAATGCATACGGTTATGAAACTCAGGTTTTAGATAATGTGCTGGTTACAGCAGAGTCTCCTACGATTGTTAATGTTGTAATGAATGCTTTGACTTCTTCAGAATTTAAAGGTTATGTTCGTACTGCTGATAATCAACCGATAAGTGATGCATTAATAAAAATTTATGCCGATGGTGAATTGACTGCTCAAACAGATGAAAATGGGTATTTTGAGATTGATAATGTGTTTCCAGGAACTTATCAGGTAAGTATTAGTCATGCTGATTATATGCCGTTTTCAGGATATGTTCTTGTTCAAGTTGATGCTAACTATCATTTTGTGATCAATGCGCCTTTGTTTAGTGATTCTTTTGATAATGGGTTAAGTAACTGGACAGTTCAGGCACCTTGGGGCATAACAATTGAAAATAATAATCATGTGCTAACTGATTCTCCTGCGGGAAACTATGCTAACAATATTACTAAAATTGCTAAATTGAATCAATCTTTTGATTTAAATAATTGTCAGAGTGCTACCGTTGCTTATGAAGTTAAGTACAATTTAGAAAGCAATTATGATTATGTTCGTTTCCAGATTTCAACAGATAATAGCAATTGGTCAGATTTGAAAATACATACAGGTGCATCAGTCTGGAAAACAGAAGTAATCAATCTTTCTAGCTTTATCGGACAAACGGTTTATTTTAGGTTTAAACAAACCAGTGATCAGGGTGTAGATGCAGATGGAATTTATATTGATAATTTTAGATTTGATAATCAGAATCATTATACGGTTGGAAATTCAGAACAAACAAATAGTCATCCAGATAAGATGATTGTTTCAAATTATCCAAATCCATTTAGTATAAATACAGGAACCCGATTTTTTGTTAAAGCCAATGATAAAAGCAGATTACACTTTATTGACATTTTTAATATTAAAGGGCAAAAGATAGAAAGTCTGAAAATGGATATCAGCAGAGGAAATTCAATCTCCTGGATATCAAAGAATACAAGTCTTGCCAGTGGAATTTATTTTTACAGAGTCAGAAATGAAGTACAACAGAGTTCAATGAAAAAAATGCTTTTGATTAAATAATGTAATATGATGATAAATAGTAGAATAACCTGCCATCAGAAATTGTTTTTGATTATGCTTGACACAAAAAGCATAAAATTAAATTTATCTTAGAAAATGAATATTATAATGGAGGATAAAATGAAAGTTTTAGATGATTTACGCTATACAGAAAGCCATGAATGGGTAAAAGTAGATGGAAATATTGCTTATGTAGGCATTAGTGATTTTGCTCAACATGAATTAGGTGATATCGTACATGTTGAATTACCTGAAGTAAATGAAAAAGTAAACGCAGGCGAACCATTAGGAAATCTTGAAGCGGTTAAAACAGTAGAAGATATTATTTCTCCTATTTCAGGAAACGTAGTTGAAACCAACGTTGACTTATTTGATTCTCCAGAATTAATCAATAACTCTCCTTATGATGATGGCTGGTTAATAAAAGTGGAATTTAAAAATATTGAAGAAATTGAAAAATTAATGACCGCAGATGAATATCGCAAAATGATTAATCAATAATTTAATTACAAATATGTAAGTCTCCCTGAAAGAGGGGAGACTTATTTTTATAAAGGGGTAAAATGAAAAAGAAAGGTTTTCTGATTACGATTGCAGCTCCTTCTGGAAGCGGTAAATCAACGATACTAAGTAAAGTAATGGAACGGCTTCCTCATATTCAATATTCCATATCTCATACTACCAGAAAGCCACGTGGAGAGGAAAAAGACGGAGTTGCTTACTTTTTTACAGAAGAATCGGATTTTCTTAGTAAAAGAGATGCAGGATTTTTTTTAGAAAGTGCCAAAGTACATAATAATTGGTACGGAACTTCAAAACAATTTATTGAAGATACATTGGAAAAAGCGAATCATGTCATTATGGATATTGATGTTCAGGGTGTTGCTCAAATCAGAAATCTGGGAGTTGACATTGTTTCTATTTTTATATTACCACCTAGTTATAGTGTTTTAAAGCAACGTTTAATCGACCGAAAAACTGACTCTCCCGAGCAAATTGAACAAAGATTGGAAAACTCAAAAAAAGAAATTGACCGATTAAATGAATATGATTATTTGGTAATTAATGACTCATTGGATAGTGCAGTTGAATGTGTCATCAATATTATACAGGCTGAAGAGAACAAAGTAAAACGTTTTTCAAAAATCCTGGATGATTTTTATAATTAATAAGGAGGAAGAATGGATAGTAAGACAGATAAAAAAGTAAACCAGTTTTTAGAAACAAATAATATGGATTATTTATTTTTAATATTAGCTAATCTGGAAGTAGATAGATTAAGTAATCTACCTGATGGAATAAAAAAGGGATTTTCTAAAAAAATATCAGATATGGCATTAGAACACGCTGCGATTAATGATATACCAGATTACATTCTTGAATACAGTGAAACTGAAGCTGATGAGTATTCCAGAAATATTTATCGTGATGACGATGATGAAGATGATGATTTCCAGTATGAAGAAAATATCCCTTATGAAGAAGAGCCTGTAAGGGAAGAATTTAAAGATGAAAAAGCAGACGATAGTTTTCAAGATGATGAAGATGATGATGATTTTGATGAAGATGATGATTTTTATAATGAAGACAGCTTTGATGATGAAGACTAAATAGTGTCTGAAAATGAATTATCATGAGTTTAAGAGCTTTTAAACAGTACTTAGAACTGTTAAAATATTCCGGACTGACATCTATTGTCAGTCCTTTTGAAAAGATCAATATAAATATTATAAAACCTAAATTTCAATCAGATGATGAAGATTATCAGGTTGATGTTCCAGCTCAGATTATATGTCCGGTTAATTCAGCTGTTGAAGCCGGGACAAAATCTGATGAGATAGGCTTGCAAAAAATCAGAGAAAAGTTACTGAATTGCAATCGATGTATTTTAGCTAAAAGCAGGTTAAAGCTTGTATATGGAGAAGGTCATCAATCAGCAAGAATCATGTTGATCGGAGAAGGCCCTGGTGCTGAAGAGAATATTTCTGGCAGACCATTTATTGGAGAAGCCGGAAAATTATTAACAAAAATGCTACAGGCTATCAATATCAACAGAGAGCAGGTATATATCACGAATGTTGTTAAATGCAGACCTCCTGGAAATCGAAATCCTAATCCTGATGAAATCTCTCAATGTATGCCTTTTTTGTTCCAACAAATTAGAATTATAAAACCTCAGGTTATTTTACTTTTAGGTAAAGTGGCAACGATTAGTCTCCTTCATGAAAATAAAAATATGGATCAATACCGAAATGAACAACCTTTTGAGTTTGAAGGTATTCCTGTCTGGATTACTTATCATCCTTCCGCGCTTTTAAGAAATCCAGATCTCAAAAAATTAGCTTGGGTTGATTTACAGAAATTTAGAGATTTTGTAATTGATAAGAAAATAGTGTAAATTTTAAAGACAGAGGATAAATGGCTGAGTCTATTGAAAGAATGTTACCTAATGATATAAATGCTGAAGCGGCTGTACTGTCTGCGATGATGATTGATAATAATTCTGTTGCAAAAGTATTAGAATTGGTACGTGAAAATCATTTTTACAAAAATTCACATAAAGTCATCTTTCGAGCAATTTCAGACTTGTTTGAGAGAAACATTGAAGTCGATATTATCACTTTGATTCATCGGCTTGAAGAAAAGAGTGAACTGGAGAAGATAGGCGGAAAGCTATATATCAATGAACTGTCTGATATTGTTTTAAGTAGTGCAAATGTTGAGTTTCATGCTCAGATCGTTCTTGAAAAAGCCTTATTGAGAGACTTGATAACGACTTCTAATCAAATTATTCAGAGTTGTTACAATCCAGAAGGTCCTATCAATGAAATCGTTGACCGAGCTGAACAGGAAATTTTCAAAATAGCAGAAATGCCTAATAACCGTTCATTTACAAAAGTCAGCAAGATCATTCCTGAAACGCTAAGAAATATCGAAGAAGTCGCAAAAACCAGAAAAAGTGTATTAGGGGTGGGCTCTGGTTTTGATGGTCTGGATAAAGTACTAGGCGGATTTAGGAAGGGTCAGCTTGTTATTCTGGCAGCCCGACCTGCGATGGGTAAAACCTCATTTGCATTGAATATTGCTTTTAATGCAGCCATTCAGGATTTAAAAGTGGGCGTGTTTACACTGGAAATGGCCAGTGATGAATTGTTATTACGTATTTTCAGTAGTTATTCAGAAGTCAGTATGGATTCTATGATTAAGGGTTTTGGCATGGATCAGACCAAAATAGCCAGAATAAGCCAGGTTGCAGAAGTGTTAGGGACCAAAGATTTATTTATTGATGATACCGGCTCTATTACGGTAATGGATATCAGAGCTAAAGCCAGAAGGTTAAAAGCTGAAATTAAAGGACTTGATCTGATTATAATCGATTATCTTCAGTTAATGACTTCAAAAAGAAATATTGATAACAGACAGCAGGAAATTGCTGAAATATCCAGAGCTCTGAAAGTCTTGGCTAAAGAACTGGAAATACCCATTATTGCACTTTCACAGCTAAACCGTGGTTTGGAGTCACGAACAGATAAAAGACCGATGCTGTCTGACTTAAGAGAATCGGGAGCGATCGAACAGGATGCCGATATTGTGATGTTTATTTACAGGGATGATTATTACAACAAAGAATCAGAGAAACCTGGCATAGCCGAGATCATTATCGGTAAGAATCGTCATGGCGCTACAGGCTCTGTAGATCTGTTATTTCAAAAAGAATTTACAAAATTTAAGGATCTTGAACACAATGCCTTTTAGAAAAACTGTTGTAACAATAGGTGATTATATTATTTTTTCTTTTAAGGTTATTGAAGCGATGCCATTTGCAGTCAAGAGATCTTATGATATATTAAAACAGCTGAAGCGTATCGCATATGATTCAGTACCACTGATATTCATAACTTCTATTTTTACGGGTTTGGTTACTGCTTTGCAGGCATCCTATCAGACAAAGGGCTTCATCCCCAAGTACCTCATAGGTGTTTTGGTAGGTAAAACCACAATGACTGAGCTTGCTCCTGTTTTGACAGCTTTGGTTTTAACAGGGAGAATAGGTGCTTCAATCGCTGCTGAAATTGGAACGATGAGAGTTACTGAACAGATAGATGCACTGGATGTGATGGCTGTTAATCCATATCATTATTTGTACATGCCAAGAATTCTGGCAGGTTTAATATCTGTTCCCTTATTAACGGTTATTGCATTGTTTGTGAGTATCTTTTCATCTTTTATTTTTACCATATATTCTTATGATATGACATTCTATATGTTTTTTGAAAATATGAAAAATTATTTCATGCCCCTTGATTTATGGCTGGGGATTGCCAAAGCGGTCTGTTTTGGCTGGACAATCACTTCCATTGCCTGTTTTACTGGTATGAATACACAAAATGGGGCAGAAGGTGTTGGAAGAGTTACAACTGATACGGTTGTATATTCATCAATTGGTATATTGATGATGGACTTCATCGTAGCAAAATTATTATTCGGAGGAGTTGGAATATGAGAAGATTCTTAATGATCTTAATCGCGTTATCACTTTTATTGTCTGCTTGTTCAAAAGCAAAAACTGCTACTGATAAACCTGTTCAGGATTCGGTTTTAACCATCTATGCCTATGATAGTTTTGTAAGCTGGGGATTAGGTAAAGAAGCGATACCTGAGTTTGAACGTCTGAATAACTGTAAAGTAGAAATGGTAACAGCCGGTGATGCTGGAGCAATCTTGAATCGTCTGATTCTTGAAAAAGATCATCCAGTTGCAGACATTGCGATTGGCATTGATAACACATTTATGTATAAAGCCAAAGAAAAAGGTATTTTTGAATCATATAAACCAGCAAATATCAGTATGATAGACTCAGATTTGATATTTGATCCTGATTTTTATCTTACTCCTTATGATTATGGTTATTTTGCTTTTGTTTATGATTCAGAGAAGATTAAAACTCCCCCTGCATCATTTGAGGATTTGATTTCTAATAAAAATAAAGAGAAAATAATTTTGATAGATCCAAGAACATCAAGCCCTGGAAAAGGTCTTTTTTTATGGGTGATGGCACTTTATGGAACGGATGGATTTGAAAAATTCTGGCAAGGAATAAAAACTAAGACATTAACGACACCAGCAAGCTGGGATGAGGCATATAATGCGTTTATCGCAGGTGAAGCCAATATGGTGCTAAGTTACGCTACCAGTCCCGCTTTTCATTATGAATCAGATAAAACGACACGTTATAAAGCCTTTATCCCTAAAGAAGGTGGATTTAGACAGATTGAAGGTGCCGGTATTGTTAAAAATTGTGGGAATCCAGAATTAGCTAAAAAGTTTATTGAATACATGCTAACTGAGGATTTTCAAAAACATATTCCTACTACCCAATGGATGTATCCTGTATTAAAATCTGTTCAGTTGCCTGAAGGATTTAAATATTGTCCGATGCCTCAGAAAGATTTAACTAAAGAATTAAAAGAAGAACATCTCAAAGAAGAATGGATTGATAAATGGCTGAACATCATGAGCAAATAAGCTTCAGAGTAGTCCTCTATCAACCAGAAATACCTGCTAATACCGGTAACATCGGCAGATTATGTCTTGGGGCAAATGCAGAGTTACATATCATCAAACCGATGCGCTTTTTTCTTAATGACAAGTACTTAAAAAGAGCTGGACTCGATTACTGGGATCATGTTAAGTTATTTATGCATGATTCACTGGATGAACTGATAGCAAAATACCCTGAAAATCAGGTTTATTACTGTACGACCAAGTCAAAACAGTCTTATTCTGATTTTGTCTATAAAAAGGGGGATTTATTCGTTTTTGGGCCAGAATCCAGAGGTATTCCTGAGTCAATTCTGGGTGATAATGCAGAGCATTGTATCACGATCCCGATGCATCACGAAATTCGTTCAATCAATTTATCAAATTCGGTATCAATCATTCTTTATGAAGCGCTAAGACAAATAAATTTCGACTATTGATATTTTGTGTTAAAAAAAAGGCATATCTGGATTCAGATATGCCTTTTTTGCTTGATGTTTTCAAATTCTCAGGTAAAAGAAAAAACCGCTTTTGCAAGCGGTTTATAATGGCGGGAGAGACGAGGCTCGAACTCGCGGCCTTCTGCGTGACAGGCAGACGTTCTGACCAACTGAACTACTCCCCCTAAAAAATATATCTGATTTTTGATCATTCTATTAATTCAAAGGAATTAATGGCGGGAGAGACGAGGCTCGAACTCGCGGCCTTCTGCGTGACAGGCAGACGTTCTGACCAACTGAACTACTCCCCCGCATACACACTATCATTTATAAATACATAAAAACTGAATATAGGTTTTCCTGTCAATCTTTTTTTTGAAAAAGACTTGCTGGATTCTATTCAGAATAAAATAACTTATTGAAAAACAGATGATAAGCAAAACAAAAAAAATAATGAAATCGAAAAAATAAAACTTAAAATGAGTAGAAAAAACTGTATCTTAGGAGAGATGTGATAAAAAAATGGTAAAAATGAGGTATTGTAAAAAAGATGAAAAACTTGAACCAAATAAAAAAAGCAGTCTTTCGACTGCTTTTAAACATAGAATACATTTTATTTAGAATTCTACTGATAAAACAGAGCTTAATTCGTAAACGCTGTCTGGATCTGGACCGAAGTATTCACCAGGCATTACGAAAGCACCTACTAATTTTACCGTGTATTTTTCAAACATTTTGTAGTTCATGCCTAAATCAATTTCAGTACCCATAGCAGTTTCACCATTTGAAGATTCTTCGATTGAGTTTAACATACCAGCAGCAAATTTAGCTTCTAATTTTTCATTCACAGGATATGAGTATTTGAAAACGACGCTCATTAAACCTTTTCCACCATTGTTGGCATCAAACCAGCCACCATTTACGCCATCATGAGCACCTGTGCCAAAGTATTCAAGACCATTCATATAGTAATTAGAGATAGTGTTGAACTGAGTAGTTGATTCAGGATCTGTACCATCATCACCGGAAGCATATAAGAAATTGATGCCTGGGACACCCATTTCTTTCATGTCATAAGAAGCATCAAGCGCTAAAGCCATACCCATATTGCTGACATCTTTTCCACCAGGCGCTTGTTTTGCATAAGAACCATAGTTTAATGCAAACATCGCATCTGCGGATAACGCATCCATACCGAAGGTAAAGAAAGGCATAAACCATAAATCCAGTAAAGCATCGTCTGCAACCGTTTTGTCTCTTTTAATAATGGTGTTTAAACCCCAAGCCATGTCATCATTGAGTTTATGGTCAAGATTGATTAAAAAACCATCACTGTCACGAGAG
>JAKQQL010000009.1:0-1626 GCA_029564175.1 Candidatus Cloacimonadota bacterium | reverse complement strand
CGAAATTTATCAAATTACTATCAGACAACCAGACGCAATTGTGTTGTTTTATTAACCAATTATCTACTCCATTGTCTGGAAGAATTCTGATAAGGACATTTCTGTAGCATCAATTAGGGAAAGTAAGGTCAGTAGCTTTATGTTTTTCAAACTACCCTTTTCGAATCTTTGAAGGGAGTTTACGTGCACATCAGCAGTTTTACAGAATTCTGATTGCGTCAATCCGTCATTAATCCTGTAATTCTTGATGAAAAGCCGGATTTCTTCAATACGCTTTTCCTGATATTCTGGTATCGGTTGTTTGTGCATAACCAAGGTTTACCATAAATACACCGAGATGTGGATTTTACTCTACGATAATGCAACAATGAGGTACTTCTGGGTACTGGAAATGCGATTTATACTTCTGTTTTTGTTGAAAATTGAGCCACCACAGAGTAAATTAGGTTTGAAACATAATTGATTTTGAGGAACATAAATCAGGAAGGTAGTCCCGACAAGCATATTCTCGCCTCAATTTGCTCAGAATTTTTCCAAAGTCAGGTTATTCAAAGGTCTTTGAATATTTCTTCCAGTGTTATATTATGATGACGTTTGTAATAAAGCAGAATCTGATACAGCGATGAAAATTGGAAATCCAACCTTCCTTCTTCAATGGCATAATAGGTATTTCGTGCCACGCCTATTTCCTCAGCCAAGGGTTTATAACCTTTGTTTTGGTCTAATCTGAGCTTTTTTAATTTCTTACCCAGCTTAACCATAAATTCCTTTTGTTCAGTAGATATTTTATCCGGTTTTTTCACGGTTCTTTTTTGTAAAAATAAAAAAAATGTTGCCCTTATGTAAGGGTTGTAAAATATATATTATATATATTTGCCCATACATATGGGCAACGACATTAAAAATAAGACAAGATTCGTTCATGAGTTAATTTCCTTCTCGTTTGACGGAGACTTCATGAATTACTTTTTTATCCTGATTCAACTCGACCAGAATGATGTCCCGGTAGGAATTTGGATTTTCCCAATGGTCAAAGCATGTGGGACTACAATCTTGTATCCCTATTCACAAAACTAAGAAACCATGTTATGCAACTGCTTATATTATATTCAGGAATATTCACTTATAACAAGAACTGAAACAGCCTCATTGTTGCTTTTTGCAAGAATATCAGCCAATTACATCAAAACCAGCATAAGGTGTGAAAAAACGACATTCACTATTGATTAAATAACCATAAAACTGAAACATATGAGTGCGAAATTTTCAAGTACAACAGCAGATTATCTGGAATGGAATGAAGCCATGAATTTGATTCGGAAATTATATGCTGATGAAAAATATACAATTTCACTTTACATAGCATGTTCTGTATTTTTTGGTTTACGTGCCAGTGATACTCTCAAATTAAGATGGGAAGATTTGCTTGGTAAGGATGAATTTCAACTTATCGAGAAGAAAACCAAGAAGCAAAGGGACATTCGAATAAATTCGCAATTAAAAAAACACATTGCGGATTGCTACAACAAAATTAAGCCAGCCAGCTTGAATGATTTCACCTTTATTAGCCAGAAGGGTACTGTTTATAGTCTGCAAAGGATGAATGTGATTCTGAAGGATTTGAAG